>DHNF01000173.1 GCA_002409375.1 Ruminococcaceae bacterium UBA5423 | reverse complement strand
ACCAGCAACAATCAAATCCTTTTGTTTTTCAATCAGCTCAAATTGCCGCAGGAAATATGGGAGCGTTTCTTCTGTGATAGGCAAAATGCGGTCATTGGATTTTGTCGGTGCCATTTCCGTTATAGTTTTTGTTCCGGGTGGTATTTTGAAAGGCATTTGCTCAACGACACCGAATTGCATTTTTTCAAGGTTAATATTGTTCGTCCGTAAACCGATAATCTCATTCATACGCAGACCGTACAATCCGGCAAGAACAACGGGTATTTCCCATTCTGTACCTATTACACGGCTCATAAATTTTTGCATTTGCGGGGTGGTATACGGGTCGGGGGGTTTGCCTTGCTTTCCGAACTTTGTAATAATATCACGGGCAGGGTTATTTTCAATATAGTGGTATTTCCGGGCGTGTTCCATTGATACGCTTAAAATGCGCTGTGCATAACGGACGGTACTGTTAGATAGCCCTTTTTCAAAAAGCTGTTGAAACATTATCAAGCATTGCCGGGGCTAATTGGTTGAGCTGCACATGACCGATATACGGCAGAATATGGTTTTTAATGTAGCTTTTATAGCCCGCAAAGGTACTTGGCCGCAAATTTGCCTTTCCGTGGTTTTCCACCCATTCCTCCAAATACTCTTTTACAGTTTGTTTTCCCTGTGAAGCAACAATAGGAGTGTAGACAGGGTTTGCAAGTTTGGTTTTCATTTCGGCTTCATGTTGTGTTGCCTCTTTTTTGGTGGCAAAGCCCTTTTTGGAGTAGGTCTTTTTGCCCTCCGGCGCATTGTACTTGATGTTTACGTCATATACGGTACCAGGCTTGCCTGTCAACACACCGTTGCCGTCACGCTTGTTCTGTACCTTTCTTGCTGATATTGCCATAGCTTAACCCCCACTGTATGGTTTAACAATTATAGGGTGATGTGTGTATTCATGTTGGCGGTCGAAGTATCCCGTATATGGATATAGGCTTTTTTTGACAAGTAAAAGTATGTCAGATTATGTCGGTAACGAAAAAACACGGTGGCACCTCCTTGATACCGCCGTGTCCTTAAAAAGGTGATTTTATTACATCCTCCGAAATCCTATTGGAAACGGCGGCTTGTTATAGTTTTTATACATTCTCTGTGGGATGGCTTAGAAAATGTGTCCAGCTCTTGTGCCATTTTAAGAAGACTATTGCTCCCAATGACAAAATAACCTGCACAACTGTTAAGGCAGTCCATACCCCATTAAGTTTTAAGAACATGGGTAAGATGAATATGCAAATAGGTAAAACGATAAGTGCCTCACAATATACCATAATAGAAGCTCTCCGTGCTTTTTTGATTGCATAAAAGTAAGCTGACGTCGACCTTGAAAAAGCATAGAATGGCAGAGATAAAGCGCAAAGAGGAAATGCAAAGAGCAGAACCCCGGCTGTTTCAGCAGAAACGTTAAACCATGTTGGAATTACATTGCGAAGTGCAATGATTCCAATTGTTATAACAATGCCTGTGGTAATGGAAGTATAGTACGTCCACCTTTTTAATTGCTTAACCGAGTGAGCGTTGTTAGCACCGTGATAGAAGCTGATTAAAGGCTGACTTCCATCACAAACTCCTTGAAGGAGAAGTTGACCAACACTCAGCATATAGGAAACAACGGCATATGCCGCAAGTGCTACTGTTCCGCCATAGGCCAAAGCCCGCCAATTTATCATAGCTATGGTGAGAGCGGGAAGCAAGGACAGGGCAAATGGGGATGCGGCTATTTTGAGAATGTTCTGTACTGTTTTTCGTTTCAAATAATAGTTTGAGATCGGTACACGGTTTTCTTTTTTGAACAATATAAAAAGAGAAGGAACCAATGCTATGAATTGGCCGATCAAGGTGGCTAAAGCCGCCCCGGTAACGCCATATCCCAAAACCAGAACGAAAACGCCGCTTAGAACCGTATCCATCACAAAATTTGTCATCATTAAAACCATTGCTATCCACGCTTTATTTTGATTGCGTAACAGAGGTGTTACTCCTGCACCAAGAACTTGCAGAACACTACCCATACCCAATACCCGGACATATCCATAGGCAAATTCCAAAACCTGCCCTTCCGCTCCCAAGAACCGAAGAATGGGTTTTGCGCAAATCAGTATGAAAACCGTAAGAACTGCCGAGGCGATCAGCATCAGCGTGAATGTATTTCCCAGTGCCTTGCCTGCTTCCCTTTTTTCTTCAGCGCCCATGTGGTTGGACATATTCACAGCGCCGCCCATGCCGATACCTGTTCCAATAGCTAAAATGATTGCGGCAAGAGGCCAAGCGATACTGATACTGGCAATCCCGGCATCCCCCACGGACCGGCCGACAAATAAGCCAACAATGCTCGTATAAATTCCTGTAACCAAAGATGCTATCATTGATGGAATTACATACTTTAGAAAATTTTTCTTCATAGACATTCCAAACACTCCAATCACTTTAATGTTTACAAGTAAATTATAAACGTTAAAGCTACTTGAATGTCAAGCGGGCTTGTAGTAAAATAAAAAGCATTCTGGTGATATGTCA
>DHNF01000105.1:1121-8422 GCA_002409375.1 Ruminococcaceae bacterium UBA5423 | reverse complement strand
AAATCAACATCAAACTTTAAGAAGAAACATAGTATAATCAAAATAATTTTAAAGAAAGGGGAAACAAACATGAAAAAGCTAATCCTGTTTTTGTGCCTAATAATGATAGGCATATCATTATCAGGTTGTAGCAGCAAGATGTCCGGCAAATCTGATAATATAATCAGAGGAGAACACGAGATCATTAACGAGAGGGACGGCACTGCCACAAACATATCCGAGTCTTCTGCAAAAGAATCGAATAAAAATGGTAAAAGTGACCTTGACAAACGCAAGCTAATCAAAGACGTTGCAATGGTTATTCAAACAAAATCATTCGATGAGTTTATTGAAAGCCTTGAAACCGAAATCGACAGTCAGGGCGGGTTTATACAAAAATCTGATGTCACAGGCAGGGGATTTGACGACTCTAATACATACCGCTATGCGACAATTGTTGTGCGTATCCCTGCCGAAAAGTTAGATGACTTTACAGGCAAGGTATCATCGTTGGGGAATGTAAAAGAAAAATCCGAAAATGTAGAGGACATAACAATGGATTATGTCGATATAGAAAGCCGCATAAAGGCTTTGAAGGTCGAGCAGCAGAGCCTGTTAAAGCTCCTTGAAAAAGCTGACAATTTATCCGATATTTTAACCATTCAGGACCACCTTGCAGATGTTCGCTATGAACTCGAATCATACGAAGCCAAGATACGCACTTATGACGATTTGATTGCTTACAGCACTGTAACTATGGAGATTAGAGAGGTGGAGCGGGTAACAAAGACCGATCCTAAAAACATATGGCAGGAAATCAGCAACAAATTGTCGGATAACATTTATAGCATATCAAAAGCAGGCCGCGGCTTTTTTGTATGGTTTGTCGGCAATTCGCCATACTTCGCAATCCTTGCAGTGATAGTTGTTGTAATAATCATTATTATCCGCATAGCAAATAAAAAAAGCAGACGTAAAGCCCCGCCTTTGCCGCCGCAAACACCACAAAGCGATAAACATATAATATAGTATAACTTCAAAAAACGGGCATCGGATAAATTATCCGATGCCCGTTTTTTTTTAGTATCTGAAAGCCCTCGCTCGGGTCGCTTATATCAACCACGCTTTTTTCCATAGGGCACATACCCGTACCCGATCTGTTCCTTATAAAAGGAACTTTTTTTGAATATTTTATCTTTATTCCCGCATCTTGCAACTCTGACAATGCCAACAAGCTGATAACATCAGCATATACCTCGCTCACTCCCGCAAAAATGAAAAGTAGCGCCGCAGACTTACCCACAACCTTATCCGCAATCGTTGCGCCAATTAAGAGTTCGGGCGAATCCTTCATTATACAAAGCACCGGTGCAATGCCTGTCAGCATTGATGTATATTGCTTTTCACCGCAAACAAGCACAAATGTATGCCCACCATCATGCAGCACCTGCTTTGCCTTTTTCATTGAACAAGTCATAAAACCCGACCTTTAATAGTAATTTCTATTATCGGACTACAATTAATGGGCATTGAGAGTTACTACTGTATATCCTTTAAAATATTTTCTAAGTATTCCTTAGCCATCAAAATATCTTTGGTTTGTTGTTCTCCCTCAATCTCCCGTTCGATAGTCAGGCTTCCTTTGTATCCAAGCATGTGCAAGCGTTGTATCAGCAATGGAAAGTTGACTTTGCCTTGTCCAAGTCTTACTTCACGCCCTAAATTGCGACCATCTACAGGGTAAAGTCCGTCCTTTGCATGAACTCCGCGAACATATTTACCGATAACATCCAGTGCGTCAACAGGATTTGCCTTTCCATATAATATAAGGTTTGCCGGATCAAGATTAACGCCCAGATTATCAAGTCCAATATCTTCAAAGCAACGCAACATGGTAACGGGTGTCTCCTGTCCTGTCTCAAAAAGTAATGTCTGTCCATTGCTTTTTAGATAACCGGCAACAGCTTTAAGGGCGCAAACTAACGATTTGTATTGCGGATCGTGCGGATTTTCAGGTATAAACCCCATATGGCTTACCACATCTGTTACTCCCAGCAACTTTGCAAAATCTGAGCCGTTCATCAAATTTTTCATTCGTGCATAGCGATATGTTTCCGGCAATAACCCCAGTGTTTCTGGCCCTTCATAAAAGTTCCAAACCGCCGGGCCTTCCCAACCGCACCAAAATGCCGTAATTGTAATATTATAACTTTGAAAAATTTCTTTGACTTTTTCAGCAAACTGATTAGTCCAAATTGCCGGATTCCAGCTCAAAAGCTGGCAATTTGTAAAGCCATGTCTGGCCACCTCCTGCACTTTTTGTTCCAAACCCTGATCTACCAGGTTAATACAAACCCCAATTTTCAAGTTAGTCATCCTTTCGACAATTTAGTAGTAATGCAAGGCTATATAATAACGTTACTGTGTTTTTCTCACTTTGTAATACAATATACTATTACATACTTTTTTCAAGACATTGTATCTAATAATGCACGAAACATATCCGATTGTTAATGTGATTTTACAATCTGGCAATCTATAATATTAATATAGTAAAAACTATTAATTAAATAATAAACAAAGGGGGAATACAATTGAAAAAAGGTATTAGTATTTGGGCATTTAAAGATGTCACATTGGAAAATGCATTTCGCATCGCAAAGACAACGAGCTTTGATGGTGTGGAACTGGCACTCGATGAGCAGGGGGAGATTAATCTAAACTCCACCGAACAGGACATTTTGCGTATCAAAGACACAGCTGCCAAAGAGGGTGTGTCCCTGTACAGCCTTGCCACTGGACTTTATTGGACTTATTCGCTTACTTCTGATGACCCTGGCGAGCGTGAAAAAGCCGAAAACATAGTTCGTAAGCAGCTTGATGTGGCATCATGGCTTGGCTGTGACACTATCCTGGTTATTCCGGGTATGGTCACCGGCTTATCGGGAGGGTGTGTTGTTCCCTATGATGTGGTTTATGAACGGGCATTTAACGCAATAAAACGTCTTGCACCCTATGCAGAGGAGCGAAATGTAACAATCGGTTTAGAGAATGTTTGGAACAAATTTTTACTTTCACCAATAGAAATGAAACAGTTTATTGACGAAATAAACAGCCCCCGCGTAGGCGCATACTTTGATGTAGGAAATGTTATGTGTGATGGTTATCCCGAACATTGGATTAAAATACTCGGCAGCCGCATTGCAAAGGTCCATTTTAAGGACTATAAACAATCTGTAAGGACTCTTGACGGCTTTGTGGATTTATTAAACGGCGATGTAAATTATCCTGCTGTTATGCAAGCACTCGATTCAGTTGGATACAATGATTGGGTAACTGCAGAAGTGTTCCCATATAAATACCACCCCGAAGCCCTATTAAAAAACACTTCTCAATCCATGGACTACATATTAAACCGAAAGTAATATTTAATACTATTCTCAGATTAAACCTAAGACCTCTTGTCGGCCTATTTTCGCCAATCTTAGTCTACTTTTTAAATATACTAACAAGGAGAAATTATCATGTTAAACGCCGCACTTATTGGATTTGGTGGTATAGCTCAAGCAGCACATATTCCCGCTTACAAGTCACTTGAAAAAAAGAACAAAGTTCGCCTTGTGGCCGCATACGAAATCAATAAAGACCGATTTAATACCAAAACAGAAATTAATATTGGTGGTTCGGACGTTGGCGAGCTTAAAATCAGGCAGTATACCAACTTAGAGGAAATGCTTAACAACGAAGCTATTGACTTGATTGATATCTGTATTCCTACCCCGTTTCATTCGGATATGGCTGTTAACATGCTTGACCGCGGTTACAATGTTTTTTGTGAAAAGCCGATGTCACGCACATATAACGGCTGCTTGAAAATGCTTGATGCCGCTAAACAATCCAAAGGAAAACTCATGATTGGACAATGTTTAAGATTTTTTCCGGATTACATGTATTTAAAAGGGGTCATTGACAGTGGTGAATTTGGCAAGCCGTTGTCTGCAGTCTTTAGGCGCATGAGTGTACCTCCAATTTGGGGATGGCAAAACTGGTATATGAACTACGAAATGTCCGGCGGCGCTCTCATGGATTTGCATATTCACGACATTGACATGGCGCGCTATTTGTTTGGAGAACCATATGCTGTATCATGTCTTGCACAAGATGTATACTCAAAATTTGACATAGCACATTCCCGCTTATATTACGAAAATCTTCCAGTATTGGCTATTGGAGACTGGTCACTGGCAGGCACGCCTTTTACAGCTGATTTTAGAGTTGGCTTTGAAAAAGCATCAGTAATCAGCGAAGGCGGCACAGTTACAGTTTATACCCGTGATGATAAAGAATTCAAGCCTGAGTTAGTAAGTACCGGTGGATATGAGGGAGAGATTGAGTATTTCGTTAATATGATTAATTCAAAATCCGAAAACATAAAAAATCCACCCGAAAGCGCAGCTTTGTCATTAAAACTTATAGAAACTTTGCGTGAAAGCGCCGAATCAGGCGGAAAGATTGTAAAGTTTAATCCAGCATAATTCAAAACCATATGCTTTACCCATCGCAAAGCGATGGGTAATTTTAATATTTAGCAAAGACGTGTTTTTGCAGCACCTGCTTTGCCTTTTTCATTAAACAAGTCATAAAACCCGACCTTTCTTAATGTGTAGACCAACGCGGGTATAATCAAAAGCTGCAATGCAATGCCATAGACTCCGGCAACTGTCGCTTTTACTGCCTCAATCGCTCCAAGTGCCGTAACGCCCAATATGTCGGCTGCAACAAAAAGTGTTAGGGCATATAGTATTCTGCCAAAAAGCATTGCGATTACTAAAGACATAACAGTTCCATATTTTCTGTTGCAAAACCCGATTGTTTTGTATATTAACCCGCTTGCAAAACCGTATCCTGCAAGCTCGATTATCATAAATGGCAGACGCACCATGGGCGGCATACCTGTTAACAATGCGCTGATTGCCGGGGCAGTGGCTCCGATCAACATTCCAAACACCGGCCCCAAAATCATCCCGCCCAAAAGAACAGGTATATGCATTGGCAAAAATATTTTTCCCGCCTGGGTTGAACCGATAAGGTGGAACGCCTGCGGTAACAACACCGACAACGCAATCGAAAGCCCGCCTACCGTGATTTTTCTTATGTTCATATCGATCTCCTTCGGGCGGATATGGAATCCGCCCCTACACCGAACAATGTATAATATTTGTTATTTTAATCCGTCCAGCTGCTTTTGCAGCCTTGTCAAATCTTTTCTTATTTCAATTTTCTGCGGGCATGCTTTTTCACACAACCCGCACGATACGCAGTTTTTTGCTTTTTTCTCATCTTCTATATCGTTGTTCCACTGCCAGAGTGTTGTGCCCTTATTTTCATAAATGCCAAAATTGTTCCATATACGAAAATTATGCGGTATATCCACTCCTTTTGGACACGGCATGCAATAGCCGCACCCCGTGCAAGCATTGTTTACCCTGCTGTTCATCAATTTCGAAACCCGGTCAACAACTTTAAGCTGCTTATCACTCAACGGCTCAAAATTTTTAAATGTATTAAGATTATCCGTCACCTGTGTTGCAGTGGACATGCCACTTAGCACAACCTTAACCCCCGGCAGACTGCCTGCCCACCTAACAGCCCACGACGCAATTGACAAATTTTGATCCTGTGCTTTAAGCAGCTGCGAAATGTCGTCAGGCAAATCGGCAAGCAATCCACCTTTTACAGGCTCCATAACCACAATTGGCACCCCAAGGCTTAGCGCCAGATCATGTCCTTTAATGCCCGCCTGTTCCTCGGTGTCCATATAATTGAGCTGAAGCTGGCAAAAATCCCACTTCCGGCTCTTTATAATGCTTTCAAAAACCTCGTAATCATCATGAAACGAAAAACCAAACTGCTTTATCTTACCCTGCTCTTTTAGCTTATCGCAAAATTCTAAGACTTTAAGTTGGCACATTCTGTCCCACATATTTTTATTAAGCGAGTGCAAAAGATAAAAATCTATGTAATCGGTACCCAGCCTTGTGAGCTGGTCATTGAACAATCTTTCTGCATCCTCAATGCTTTTTACACTCCAGCACGGCAGCTTGGTCGCGATATAATAACTATTTCTGTCATATTTGGATAAAGCCTTTCCCACAAAAGATTCACTTTCGCCGGACAAATAAAAATATGCGGTATCAAAATAATTCACTCCGTTTTGATAAGCCGTGTCTAACAGCTTTTCGGCCTGAACCTCATCAATCTTGCCGTCTTTTGTCGGCAACCTCATGCAGCCAAACCCTAAAATTGATACCGATTCACCATTCATACTCCTTTTCACCATCATACTCAACTCCAGAAAATTTATGTTCACAAATCAGTATACAGTGTATGCTTTTTGTTGTAAACCCTTTAACCGGCTGAGGGTAGATAATAGCATAATTGTGTACGGACGGCTGTCCTCAGCCGCCCGTGTTATTCCTATTGATATTATGTGGGTAATGCGGTCGAAGCTCAACGCCTACACAATATCGATCCCCCTACTTACCCCAAACCGTTTTCATCACAATTTTTTGATAGCTTTGTATTAGTTTTACAACCTTGACCGAAACATTTTCATCGATATAATCGGGCGGCATCGCTGTTTGTTCATTGTTCTCGCGCATTGCGGCCGCAAGCCTGACAGCCTGCTCAACATCACCGCTGTTAATTCCGCCGATAACAACAGTGCCCTTGTCCAGCACCTCGGGGCGCTCGGTGGATGTGCGTATCAGCACGCCTGCAAACCCAAGCATAGCCGATTCTTCGGACAAAGTTCCGCTGTCTGACAGCACACAATAGCTGTCCTGCTGAAGCCTGTTATAATCCGAAAACCCAAAAGGTTTAAGATTTTTGACCAAAGGGTGAAATTTAAACTTTCGCGACTCGATAACTTTTTGTGAGCGCGGATGAGTGGAGTAAATGACAGGCATGTTATATTGCTGGGCAATATTGTTTAATGCATTCATTAAACTAATAAAGTTGTCCTCGTCATCAATGTTTTCCTCACGGTGAGCCGACACCAAAAAATATTTGCCTTTTTCAAGCCCAAGGCGTTGCAAAACATCACTTTTTTCAATTTTTTCGCGGTGATCCCGCAGCACCTCTTTCATGGGCGAACCGGTGACAAAAATCGTCTTACCGTCAAGCCCTTCGGCCAACAGATACCGCCTTGCGTGTTCGGTATAGGCAAGGTTGATGTCCGAAATGTGGTCAACAATTTTGCGGTTTATCATTTCCGGCACATTCCAATCCCAGCACCGGTTGCCCGCCTCCATATGAAAAAT
>DHNF01000105.1:640-969 GCA_002409375.1 Ruminococcaceae bacterium UBA5423 | reverse complement strand
TTGCCCGCCTCCATATGAAAAATCGGTATTTTAAGCCGCTTTGCGGATATTGCGGACAAAGCCGAATTGGTGTCGCCAAGCACAAGCAGTGCGTCCGGCTTTTCTTGTTTTAACAACTCATATGACTTTGATAAAATATTGCCCATGGTCTCGCCCAAATGCTTGCCCGCACAATCAAGATAATAATCGGGTTCGCGAATATTCAAATCCTCAAAAAACACTTGGTTGAGAGTATAATCCCAATTTTGACCCGTGTGCACCAAAACATGAACAAAATACTTATCGCACGCTTTAATGCATGCCGACAGCCTGATGATTTCGGGGCGCGT
>DHNF01000105.1:0-527 GCA_002409375.1 Ruminococcaceae bacterium UBA5423 | reverse complement strand
CTGATGATTTCGGGGCGCGTGCCGAGAATAGTCATAACCTTTAGCTTTTTTATCATTCATCTTCCTCAAATTCATAGTCATATTGTGCCGGGGCTTCACCTATTTCACGAACCACAACCGGCACATCAGTGTCACCGTCAACAACCCGCAACAGCTTTAGTCTAAATCTCCATTCTTCTCCAAAATCAAAAACATAACAAAACTTGTCACCCGGCTTTAAATCAAAATCACACAGCCTGTAATCAGTGGTATACATCTCTTCATCGTCAATCATTTCGGCATAATATGCATCGTCATCGTCCCACGCACGGTTATTCATAAAAAATGCATGTGCGTGGTCATCATAAAACTCGAATGCATCAATTATTGCACTATGGAGATCAACCAACCAGGCATTGGCGGATATTTTAATGTGACGATAACAGCCCGGCGCTAATGATACACTGATTACATAAGATTGTTCTTTTTTCATTTGTTCAGCTCCTTTATTATTTTCCGCAACACTTTTTATATTTTTTACCGCTGCC
>DHNF01000019.1:3530-4590 GCA_002409375.1 Ruminococcaceae bacterium UBA5423 | reverse complement strand
AAGTCGAAAGGTTCACCTGCTATGAATTTTCCAGACTGCGTGCGGCATGGATTATTTTTGTGCGCATGATATCCATTTGCATTTATGTAATTAATTAACTTGTTTATTTGAGCTTCAAGCTCTTTGCCTTTTTGCATATTACTATCTCCTGTCTTCTCTTCCCAATAAAAAATCAACCGAAACACCGAAAAAATCAGCGAGCCTGCAAAGAACAATGGCAGTCGGATTACGGTATTCGTGTTCGTAGGTATATATCGTATTCCTTGACACATTGATTTTTTTAGCAAGCTGCGACTGACTTAACAGCTTGTCCCTTCTTAGGCGGCGAAGCCTTTTAGCAAACTTATACATATTCAAACCTTCTTTCTGCTCTATTGGGCTCTTGCTTACAGCTTGAGCCGATTTTAATAAAATCTGGTTTACTGGATAATCTAAATAAAATACAAGAAAGGATGATTTTATATGAAAGAATTAGATGAACGTAAACCAAAGGAGCCAACTCCTACACCGGGACCTTTGCCTTCACCGTCGCCAACTCCGGACCCTAAAGAATAAATTCCGGTACCTATGACTTTTAATTATTTCACCACAAATCTATATTTGTCCGATTTTTCAAATCTACCGCAGGCATACCCGTAATCGGTACACTTGCGGCGTTTGTTTGTCAATTTACAATAATCTTTATCACGGTTTGCACAGTCGCGGCACTCATTGTCTTTTTCTATGCCGTAAGCTAAACGCATTTCTTCATCTGCCGGCACATTCAAAACTGTTCCCTCCCGTCAAAAATGCGTATCATCTTTTTGCAACGTTCACAGTTACCGGTTTCTACTTCTTTTGAAAAGCCCGCAAGCTTTACACGTATTTTGCAGTCATCATGAAATATTTTTATCCACCGCTGACAATCTTCAAATGATTGTTTAATTAGTTTGTATCTACGTAACTTTTCCGCCCTATTTTGTGGACCCCTAACAATGTTTTCAAGAGCCATAAAATAGCACATTTCTGCAATATTTAGTCCGTTCGGAAGTATTTTACCTTGCTTTACAAGATTTTCAAT
>DHNF01000019.1:2930-3375 GCA_002409375.1 Ruminococcaceae bacterium UBA5423 | reverse complement strand
CCTTGCTTTACAAGATTTTCAATTTCGTTTGCAGTCATATGTATTCACCTCTCCGCAGCGGGGACAAATAATTTCTATTAATTCATTTCCATAAATTTTAGAAATATATTTTCCTCGTTTTATTTCAATATAACTACTTTTGTCAAAATGGTTTAAACAGTTTTCGCGCAACTGTGAAGCTGATTTTCCACAATATGCCATAGTAAGTAGCTTAAAGCCTTTATGAGTCATGTTGTAACACCTTTGATTTCTGTTCCATTTATCTTTATATGAGGTTGGCTCAAAATTGAGCCGACCAAAACTTGTACTACAATTTAGAGATTTTATATCGCGAAGTACATTTTTATGCTTTTTGCCAAACATCTTTGCAACTTTTAGACTGCTTATTTTATTTGTTCCGATAATTTGTTTTCCGATTTTCATTCCGCATTTTTTACATCTAATG
>DHNF01000019.1:0-2680 GCA_002409375.1 Ruminococcaceae bacterium UBA5423 | reverse complement strand
GTTAAATGACTGGGGTCAAAACCTTTTACTATGCGTGATATCATTGCCTTTTGCTTTTGAGTTGCGCTGTATGCTCCCCAACGCTTTGCAATTGATAAATCCCATAATTGTTTCTCCTCCGCTCTGTTATCACGCAGAAAACAAAACAGGCTGTCTATTGCTTTTTGCATTGGAACTTTTTGTCCTTGTATTCTTGTATATCCCAATTCGTCCTGTGCAGGAATAACATACTTTTGCTTTGGCAAAGTAAGTACCATGTCACCATTAGGCATCTTGAAAAAATTCAGATGATGAGTATTATATTTTTGCTTTCTCGCCCACAAATCGACTAATTGAACATTGCGTATCCAACTTTGCGGACAATCTGTTGCTTTTCCCACAAGTTCGGGCAGTTCAAATAAATCGCCCTCAATTTCTTTTTGCTTATCCTGCGGTACGCTTTCAATATCAATTCCCAATAAAGACGGTGCAGTACATAAATCAGCTTTGCTTGTCACGCCCACACAATCAATAAGGGTTAATTTATCTTTACCGGGATACAAACGCAATCCACGCCCTACCATTTGCGTATAAAGACTGCTGTTTTTTGTTGGCCTTGCAATGATAATTGTTTCGATAAGTGGTATATCCGTTCCCTCTGTAAAAATCATACAGTTTACAAGACAAGGAATTTCTCGACGAGTAAAAGCGTCAATTATTGATTGCCGGTCTTTTGTTTCTGCTGTAACCGCAACCGCCCCCGGTATACGCTTTGCAATTTCTTCTGCACATTCAACGCTTGACGCAAAAATAAGTGTTGCTCCTTTTGCATATTTCCGATAGGCTTCTGCTATTCCGTCATTTAGGCTATCTTGGTTCATGGCTTTACCTAACTCGCCCGGTGCATAATCTCCCATTCGCGTTGCAACATTTGAAATGTCGTAGCCGATATTGGCGCGTAGGCAGTAGATATCGCACAAATAGCCGTTTTTAATGCCCCACTTTAAGTCACGGTCAAATATAATGTCGCTGTATATATTATCTAAGCGGACACCATCACCACGCATCGTGGCAGTAAATCCTAAATGGCAGCGGGGCTGAAAATAGTCATATATTTCTCTGTATGTATGCGCTGCACTGTGATGGCATTCATCTGTTATAATGGTATCAAATTCATTATGGCTAAACCTTTTTAAGCGGCGAGTAAGCGATTGAACGGAAGCAATAACCACTTCTTCCCCATGACTAAATTCGTTTGCCATTTCAACGCCAACCGGACAGTTATAATATTTAATCGGCTGGTGAACTAATTCTTTTCTGTGAGCCAACACTAACGTTTTTCCTTTACGTGGTAGGTGAGTAAATACTGTTGTCTTACCTAATCCGGTTGCCATGCGAACTATAAAGGAGCCGCTACCACTCATTTCAATCGTATTCAGGCATTCCTTTTGATAAGGGCGTAGTTCCATTATGAAGTCCTCCTTTGTGGCTGAGAAACAATTCTATCCATGCTCCATTTGCAGCGCCACATCGTAACATGTTTTCCATTAAAGGGCACCCTATCAGGTGCCCTTTCTAAAACAGTTAAGTATCCAAATATTTTGCCGGTTAAATCATCAAACTTTCCCATAATGAGTCACCGCCTTAAAACGGTAAATCATCATCTGTATCAACAGAAACCTGTTCAAATCCGCTTGAACTTGGCGCGGAAGATGACGAATTTTCGGGTTCTTTCCACGGCGGTATTTTTTCCTGCTGCTTTTGTGTTTTAAAATATGAAATACGCGGTTGTGGCTCTCCTTGATAGATTTCATGTTTAACTCGGGCGGCACCGACTTTGCCAACCCAATTTTGCACATCCATATTGCCCTCATTTATTCCAAAGCTTTCCCATAATTGTGAAAGCTTTGTGTTAGTTAGCTTAGAATTGTCAGGCATAAACACAAGATAGTACCAAATAGTGCTGTGATACCCCGATACTTCAAGCGTAAGCTTAATCATGTCGTTGCCACTTTTGCTTTTGGTTTCCTCAGCGTCTTTTATACGTACTCTGTGGTCGCCCACAGGGATTAAATCATACGATTGCTCTTCTACTTCGTTTTTGTTGAAATTCCAATCTATACTCATTATTTATCCTCACTTTCAATATTTATAAACTTTTGTATTTCCATATATTTTTCAACCTGTTTCTCTGCTAGAAGAAGACCTTTTAAAACAGGTACTGCATATTCTTTTTTAGCTTTAACTTCACTTCTGTAATGACATATTGCAACACGCAAAGCATAAGGCGAATTAAACATATCGCTCATGCTTTAACCCCTTTTCCATTAAACAAATCCTCGGGTAAGCAGGTTTTTCTGCAAAAAAGTTGGTCCTTTGCATAGAGTTGCGGCGTACCCTCCAATATGTAATACCATTGCTTTTTCCCGTCCTTTTCAGCCGTGTTTATATACGCAACTATATTGCACAAACCGCAAATATTGTCTAAAATTTTAGGTTGTAATTTTGGCGCAATTCGTGCAACCTTTTCGCCGTTGCTTAAAGTTACTTCGCGGTCATCATGCCATGCAGTAAAAATTACATTTTTGTTTACCTGCCCTGCTTTACGGACAAGACGTTTCAATGCTTGATAAACAGTTTGGTATGCCTGCCTCATATCTTTAAATCTTCCGCTTGCATCAAGTTCCAAAATCCACATATC
>DHNF01000076.1:7007-9291 GCA_002409375.1 Ruminococcaceae bacterium UBA5423 | reverse complement strand
ATTTTAATATTCTGAGTGGCATGGCCGATAGGGAATCCATATTTTATTACATTTTCCCCTTTTTGAATATCAACCAAGGCAATTTTGTGGCCGGTATTCAAATCGACTTCAACATTATCCCTCGGGTCAATCTGCATACCGTTTTACCTCCTCGCTTAAATGCGACAAGTCCTGTCCCCAAAGCTCTTTATTTGCAAGAATTTCTTCAATCGGCGCTTTTTTAATAAAGGCCATAATGTCTTCATCGTCGTTTGGAGTGCCTGTTTTATAAAAGCTGATTAAAGCACCGAATGCTGTCATCAACGCAGCCGGCGGATTGTTATAGCGCTTAATATATTCAAGAATAGACGGCAGTACGCGCACCCTGAATTTGCTAACTGAATTGAGCGCTATTGAGGACAAATAGTGCTTGATATAGGGATTAGCAAACCTACGCAGCACACTATTGGCATAATCAATTAGCTGCTCATGGGGCAAATCCAGCGTTGGAATTATCTCGTCGAATATGCACTGCTTAATAAATTTAAACATTTCGGGATTATCTATACACGATTTAACCGTATCAAACCCCTTAAGCATCCCACGGGGAACCATTGATGTGTGTGCGCCATTGAGTATACGCACTTTTCGAGTGCGGTATGGTTCAAGATTATCTGTCCATATTACATTAAGTCCGACACGGTCAAGGGGCAGCTCGTCCGATAATTGCCTGTCGCCCTCTATTACCCACAAATGAAAATATTCGGATGTGTTTAACATATTGTCGATATAGTCAAGCTTTATTTCTTCATCTCTGGGGTACCCGGTAACAATTCTATCGACCAATGTGTTGCAAAAGCTGTTTTTTGTGTTAATCCATTTAATGAAATCATCACCAAGCTGCCAGTCGGCAGCATATTTTAACACGATTTCCTTTAGCTTTTCACCGTTTTTGTCTATAAGCTCGCAGGGTAATAGTATAAAACCGTCCAACCCGAGCATAAAACGGCGGTGCAGCAGCACGGTCAGCTTGCCGGGAAAAGATTTTGGGGGTGTATCGTCAAAATTATCTTGCGGCGAATATGCAATCCCGGCCTCTGTGGTGTTGGATATGACAAACCTGAAATCAGGATTTTCGGCAAGCTTTAAATATGCCTCATAATCCTCATAAGGATTTATACAGCGGGATATGACGTCGATAATACTTGTTTCTACCCCCTCAACGCCCCTTATTATGTGGGTATAAAGTCCGTTTTGGTCGTTAAGTCTTTCGCACAGGCCTTTTGCAATCGGTTGTACCACAACCGCACTGCCACAATACTCGCCGCTATCATTTAGTTTTTGCAGCATCCAATCAGCAAATCCGCGCAAAAATCCGCCTTCACCAAATTGTATCACTGTTTCTCGACGCTTAGGTTTTGTTTTAAATTGGTCAATACTTTTCATAATATACCTCTTCTTTTAACAACGCTTTTCTAATAACGCCTCTCATATTTAACCATATTTTGCCCATTTAATCAAGAATTATCGGGAGGCAGAACAATCCGATAGTAATCCTTGTCCAGAATATTTGTTGAAACCTGAAATTTATCATTAACAATCCTGTTGATTGAGTAAAGATAATTATCAGGCAAATGGGATTGAGTCAAGTTTTCAAGAGTGTTAGTGATAGAATTATAACGCGCTTTATCAGTAATCCAGCTTCGGTTTGCGAAAATTACCAAAGGCAATGAATCAGATAGTATATCACTGCCCATAAGCAGACGCGAATCAAATTCAAGCCCCAACAAGTTTGATATTGTCGGAATAATATCAAGGCTTGAACAGGCTTTATCTACAAATACTGGCTTCATTCCCTGTTTGTAAATAATCAGCGAGCTTTTGTAAAGCTCAAAATTTTCTTCAATGCCGTGTCCTTCAAGTTCGCTTAGCTCCTCCATGGTCAGTCCATACGGATAATGATCTGCGCTTATAACTATAACAGTTTTTTCGGCAACACCTGCCTTGTTAAGCCGTTCCAATAGTAATTTAAGTGCCCTGTCGAGCTCAATATTGCATGCATAATATGCCTTTATACTGTCACTGTATGGCAAATGTTCGACAAATTCTTTGTTTTTGCTTGCTATATAGTTGCCCGAAAAGGTATAATTAAGGTGCCCGCTTACCGTCATATAATATACATTAAATTTTTTATCGTTGATGTATTCAGGGGTTGTTACATCAATCATTTCCAAATCTGATTCCGGCCATGTTTTTGAAATATTAAGGCCGTTGCCCAAGCCTTTATAAATATATCCCATATTAG
>DHNF01000076.1:0-6839 GCA_002409375.1 Ruminococcaceae bacterium UBA5423 | reverse complement strand
GATAATAAGTGTAAGTGTGGTTATGATAGGCACGAGAAGTATAGCCTAACTTCAAAAGCTGATTGCCCATTGTAAATGGCAGCCAGTTATTGCCCGAACGGAAAAAGCTCCATACTCCGGATTTCGGCAGCAGCCCCGTACATGCAACGTATTCGCCGTCGCTGGTGCTCACACCCCAAACCGGATTATAAAAATTATTAAAAACAAAACCCTCGTTTGCAAGCTTATAGAGTGTAGGGGTTATCTCTTTGTCAACTGCGTAATGAGAAAAAGACTCGGCGGTAATAAATATGAGATTGCAATCTTTGAACATGCCTGTATATTGGTTTTTCATTGTTGGCTTAACCGAATCAAAATATTTGTGCATGCTTTTGATGGTTTTGTCCTTTTCTTTGGCTGCAAGCGATTTAAAATCAATATCAATTATATTCGCTTTGTATTCCGGGGCCAAAACCTCACTTGACGGTGCACTGCCTGATGATTCGCTATTGCAGTCGGATTGGACAGTTGATGAGGCGATGCTTTCATCATCGGGTCGCATTATGGGGTTAAATCCGAATATTAGCCGCTGTATATCCAACCGCATAGTTGTGGTAAGTCCCAGCTTTTGAACAGACAACTGGGGCGCGGATGTTTTAAAATATAGATCATACGGAGAGTATATATCATGGCTTGAACATGTTAAAAATGTTAAAGACAGAAGATAAGTAATGCCGAGGATTGCGGATGACTGATATAAAAATTTGCGTATAGGCGGCTTGAAATCAAAGTGTTTAAGGCCAAATGTCAGCAATAATATAAGGGGAAGGAAAACAGCAATCAATGCGGGCAAGCTTTTCCAGATTGCAGATAATATATGACGCCAAAAAGGAAGCACCTGACTAGCACCGCTTATGGAATAAAGGGATAAGAATGTGCGAAACACAGAATAATACACAATTTGGACAGCGAAAAACAGACTGTATAAAAGAGTAAGTATCACCGATAAAATCTGGTTTTTCTTTTCAGTAAAAAAGGAAGAAAGCGCAAACACCAATATTCCCGCGGGAAACGAAAACAGAATAGAATACAGAGTTCCGGCATTTAACAGGGTGTTAAAAACCCATAAACGAAACAGAAGCTCCAGATATATCGGTGTAAATATGTGAAAGACAAATCTCGCATATGGAGTTGAGATAAATTGACTAAGTCTTGGATTGAAATTAAAAATTGGTTTCGCATGCCTCATAACATTCACGCTTCTTTCAAACAAACGAGTGACTTAATACTATTTATGCACGCAATAATATATATGTATATTTTCTTTTATTAAACATGACACTTTTGTTTTATTATAGCATATTTATAATAGTTTATAAGGTTTAAAAATTCCCGGGAGGAAATTTGATTGAAAAATGTGATGGGACGTATTCATTCGGTGGAGAGCTTTGGCGCACTTGACGGGCCGGGTATTCGATATGTTTTGTTTTTACAGGGCTGCGCATTTCGTTGTTTGTATTGCCATAATCCCGATTCATGGTGTGGCTCAGGCGGACAGCAAATAGGATCAATGGATGTACTGCGCGATATTCTCAGATATAAAAACTTTATTAAAAACGGCGGTGTCACGCTGTCGGGAGGTGAACCGCTTATGCAGCCCGATTTTGTGGTGTCAGTTTTAGAGGGATGTAGCGAACACAACCTTCATACCGCAATTGATACTGCGGGCGGAGTGTCACTGCTGATGTGCGGACGGGCTGTTGAACTCGCAGATTTGGTGCTGCTCGATATCAAGGCGGCTGACGACGGACTTTTTCGCAAAATTACCGGACACAGCATTTATAACACGCTGGAGATGCTTGATTTTTGCGAAAAAATCGGTAAGCCTGTTTGGATACGCCATGTGCTTGTACCAGACCTCACGCTTGATAATATTCAGCTTAAAGCACTTGGCAAGCTGCTGCGACATTATGACTGCATTAAAAGGGTGGAGCTTCTACCGTTTCATAAAATGGGTGAATATAAGTGGGAAGAACTTAAAAAAACCTATACACTTTACAATACCCGTACTCCTCTGCCTCAAGAGGTGGAACACGCTAAAGAGCTGCTGCGGGGATATGGTCTGCCAGTGACATAACTGTGTTTGTGAATTATAAAAACGGCTTGGGTGCAATTGCTTTCCCAAGCCGTTTTTACATTAATATTATATTGTTCGCCCAAAATGTTCCCTTACACAAACAACCGGAACGCTGGGGACAGCGTTCCCTACGGTTTCTGGGATCTATTTTATACAGATGACTATAGGGCGCAACAATGTGTTTGTAGGGAGAGCCGTCCTCGGCGTTACGATTGAAATTATGCAAAATATTATGCCGAATGGTCAAAAAATTATAATGCTGATACAACTGCGTCGCCCATCTCAACCGTGCCAACTTTTTTGCCGTCCTCAGTCATAATGTCTGGTGTGCGCAGCCCATCGTCGAGCACTTTTATAACTGCGTCTTCTATGGCATCTGCTGCCTCCGTATTGTTAAACGAATAGCGCAGCATCATTGCAACAGACAGGATAGTTGCAAGTGGATTTGCAATGTTTTTGCCCGCAATATCAGGTGCTGAACCGTGAATTGGTTCGTACAAGCCGCGGCTGCCCTCACCTAACGAGGCAGACGCCAGCATGCCAATTGAACCTGCGACCTGCGACGCCTCGTCGGACAATATATCGCCAAAAATATTTGAGGCAAGTATTACATCAAACTGCTTGGGGTTGCGGACAAGCTGCATTGCCGCGTTGTCGATATACAGATGCGTAAGCTCTACATCCGGATAGTCGCGAGCCACACTCAGCACTGTTTCGCGCCAAAGGCGAGATGACTCAAGCACATTAGCCTTGTCCACATTGCAGAGCCTGCGGCTTCTTTTACGCGCCGATTCAAATGCAACTCGTGCAATGCGTTCAACCTCTGTTACAGTATAGTATTCGGTATCATATGCGGCCTCAACGCCGTCAACCGTTTCGCGCCCACGCTTGCCAAAATAAATGCCTCCGGTCAGTTCCCTAACCACCATTATATCCATGCTGTCGCCGATTATATCCGGGCGCAATGGACAGGCGCCTTTGAGTGGACCGTAAATCTTTGCGGGGCGCAGGTTTGCAAATAGCCTAAGCGCGCCGCGAATTCCAAGCAGCCCGGCCTCGGGACGCAGATGCCCGGGCAAGTTGTCCCATTTCCATCCGCCCACTGCACCCAGCAGCACTGCGTCCGATTCAAGGCATTTATCAATGGTTTCCTGAGGCAGAGGCACTCCGGTTGAATCTATCGCACAGCCGCCCATTAATGCTTCGGTGTAATTGACTGAAAACCCAAACTTTTTTGCCGTATCGTCCAGTACCTTCACCGCTTCGGCTACAATCTCAGGACCGATACCGTCGCCCCTTAACAGTGTGATTTTGTAAGTGTCCATTAAAAAATCTCCCTTATTTATATTATACTTAATCTAAAAGCTTCTGTTGATTGCACATAAAACTCCCTGTATTGACGCCATGTTAATGTTACTTTCAATGCCCACCCCAAACACATTTTTGCCGTTAGGACATTTAAGCTCGATATACGCAATGGCTTTGGAATCGGACCCCGACGAAATCGCATGTTCATGATACGATATGAATTGATAATTCTCAACACCGACTTGTTTAATTGCATTGAAAAACGCATCAACCGGGCCGTTGCCTATCCCGGTTATGCTGTGCTTTACACCGTCGCATTCTATAATGCCCTTAAAATCAACCTCTGCGGCATCGTTTTCGCTCTGCTCTACTATGCTGTGCCCGCACAACCTGTATTTTTTCTTTATATCAATGTAGTTCTTTTTAAACACATTATAAAGCTCCTGTGCCGATAGCTCCATTCCGGTGCGGTCGCACTCGGCCTTGACAAGCGTGCCGAATTCTGGATGCATTGCTTTTGGCAAATTCAGTCCAAAGCTGGCTTGCATAATAAACGCGGCGCCGCCCTTGCCCGACTGAGAATTTATGCGAATAATCGGCTCGTACTGCCTGCCGATGTCGGCGGGATTAATCGGCAGATAGGGAACCTCCCACGTCGAGCTGTCAGTTTCTTTCATATACTGCAGCCCTTTGTTTATTGCGTCCTGATGCGAGCCCGAAAAGGCGGTAAATACAAGGTCGCCGACATAAGGGTGGCGTTCATGTATACTCATTTTCACATTTTCTTCATACATTTTGCGAATAGCGGGAATATTGCTGAAATCAAGACCCGGATCGACACCCTGAGTATACATATTAAGCCCGATATTGACAATATCCAAATTCCCCGTACGCTCTCCGTTACCAAAAAGTGTTCCTTCCACTCTCTCGGCGCCTGCAAGCAGCGCCAGCTCGGCGGCCGCGACTCCGGTACCGCGATCATTGTGCGGATGTATGCTGATAATAGCACTTTGCCTGTCGGGAAGGTGGCGTATGAAATATTCAATCTGGTCGGCATAAGTATTTGGAGTGCACATCTCGACCGTGTTAGGCAAATTTATAATAACACGGTTTTGGGGCGTGACTTTTAGCTCTTGCATCACAGCGGCGCAGATTTCTACAGCATAATCAGTCTCGGTTCCCGAAAAGCTTTCGGGCGAATACTCTATGCGGATATTTGTGTCCCCGTCAAAGTCTTCAACCAAATTGCGGATAAGACGCGCTCCTTCGACCGCTATCTTTATAATGCCCTGCATGTCCTTACGGAAAACTACCTTGCGTTGAAGCGTTGAGGTGGAATTGTAAAAATGCACAATAACATTTTTTGCGCCGCGAATTGCTTCGAAAGTTTTGCATATCAAGTGTTCGCGCGCCTGTACAAGCACCTGTATTGTTACATCGTCGGGTATATGCCCACCCTCAATAAGTTCGCGGCATATTTCATACTCGGTGTCGGAAGCCGACGGGAAACCGACTTCGATTTCCTTAAATCCCATATCGCATAACGCTTTAAAAAATTTAAGCTTTTCTTCAAGGTTCATCGGGTCAACCAGCGCCTGGTTGCCATCGCGCAAATCGACACTGCACCAAATGGGCGCTTTGTCAATAACGCGGCCGGGCCAGCTGCGGTCTGGCAGATTAACCGGCTTAAAAGGGATATAATTTTTATAAGCGGGTTTCAAATAAATAACCTCCTTAAATTAAAAAAACTCGCCCCCCGTATAGGGACGAGTGTAAAAAACACCGTGGTACCACCCTGATTCGGATGCAAAAGCACCCCTCAAGCAAACCTCGCGCAAAACTTGCGTTCAAGGCTTTGTCCAATAACGCAGACATGCGTCCCGCCCTCATGGTTTCGAACGGACAACTCCGGGATGAGCTATACATACAGGCTTCGTCTCCGGCTTACACCACCCGCCGAATCTCTTTGCACGAACCCCGTATCTTGTTCCCTTCACAGTCTTTAAAGACATTATATGCATATGCTTCGGCATTGTCAAGCATTTAAAAATGCTAATTTTTAAAAACGCATTTCTAATCACACCGAAATTTCACCTACACCGGGTATAACAAGTCTCGGCTTATATGGATATAGGTTCATACTTTCCATAGTAGTGACGCCTGAAAGCACCAAAACAGTATCCAACCCGCTTTCTATACCTGCGATAATGTCGGTATCCATCCTGTCGCCAATTATAGCAGATTCATCCGAGTGCACCCCCAACATTTTAAGACCCGTGCGCATCATTAAAGGATTAGGCTTCCCCACGTAATAGGCTGTTTTTCCAGTCACCGCTTCAATAGGTGCCACTAAGGCGCGGCAGGCAGGTATGATTCCAGTTTCGGACGGTCCGGTCAAATCCGAATTTGTTCCTATCAACTTTGCCCCGTTCATAATATGCTTCATTGCCCGGCATATGCTGCCAAAATTATAGTTTATTGTTTCACCGACAATGACATAGTCGGGGTCTATATCATTTACTGTAACGCCCGAGTCGTGCAACGCATTAAATAGCCCCGGATCCCCAATAACATACGCGCTGCAATTCGGATCTTGCCGGCTCAAAAACTTAGCCGTCGCCAAAGCACTGGTATAAAAATGGCTTTCATCCACATCGAGCCCCATACGCCAAAGCTTCATCTGCAACTCTTTTGGCGTTCTACCGCTGGCGTTTGTTAAGAACAAAAACTTCTTGTTTTCTTTATACAGCCAATCAACAAATTCTTTTACTCCCGGCAGCAGCTTATCCCCATGGTAAATAACTCCATCCATGTCGCATATGAACCCTTTTTTTTCTCTCAAAATATCCATATGATTTCCTTTCAATATACAAACATTAAATTTATAATCAAGCGGTCTATTCAGTAAGCAATAGCTTTATAGCTATAGTATATCATAATAAATTTGATTTTAAAGATTAATTGTTTTTCCACGACTCAACTACTAATATATCTTTTAGTGAGTTGATTAATTAGGGTCTAATAACTATTCGCAGACTCGCAGATGGTGTCCTGCGACATGAGCATAAAATCAGGGCAAAAGCCTGCATTGTCCGCCTATTTATAATATTAGTACGACACTTTTACGACAACAGATGGGTTTAAATCGGTTTTTTTAAATAAACTCAGAATATCAGTCCTAATAATCTGAATAAGAAAAGCCCGCCTAAATTAGCCGAAAATCAGCAATTTAAGCGGGTTTTTCTCGCTTTTCGATTTGGTGAGCCATCGGGGATTCGAACCCCGGACCCTTTGATTAAAAGTCAAATGCTCTGCCATCTGAGCTAATGGCTCATGTCCCGTAAACCACGCCAGAACATTATATCCAAACACACCACCCTTGTCAAGATAAAAAAATATTTGAGTTTCCCCATTT
>DHNF01000085.1:5580-8967 GCA_002409375.1 Ruminococcaceae bacterium UBA5423 | reverse complement strand
AATGTAATACACTGTCACGCATTGTATTGGATATTATAGCTTTTATAGCGTTGTCGGCAATATTAGCAGGCCTTTTGCGGTTAGGGTATTTTTGCTTTATGAGGGCGGCATACCCGACTAAATACAGTAGTTTTGTGACACACTATGCCAATATGTATGGGTTTGAACCGTCTTTGGCATTTGCAATAATTCGTACCGAAAGCGGGTTTGACTCGGATGCTGTATCTCATGCCAATGCGCTTGGGCTTATGCAGATTACAAGTGATACTTTCGATTGGGCGCAAAGCCGTACCCCCGGCAACGAAAACCTGCCGCACGACAGGCTGTTTGACCCGGAAATTAATATACAATATGGTTTGTTCGTGCTGTCACTGCTCAGGGAGGAATTTAGCGACACTCGCACAATGCTTGCAGCCTATAACGCAGGAATCGGAAATGTTCGAAAATGGCTAAAGGATTCAGAATATTCCGACGACGGTGTTACACTAAAATACATTCCATACAACGAAACGCGCTGTTATGTGAAAAAAGTTCCTACTTCAAAAAAAATATATGAAAAGCTCTATGATTTTGAATAACGGAGGTAATTACTATGTCAAACAATCAAAAAAAATCGCCGTCCGAAGCTTTAAAAGACGAGCTGTTTTATCAGTCCCGTGAAGCGACGCGCACACTAAGTGATGAAGAAATTAAAAGAGCGGACAACTACTGCGAACAGTACCGCATTTTTTTAAACAGCTCTAAAACCGAGCGGGAAACTGTTAATAATGCAGTTGCATTGGCAAAACAGCACGGATTTGTGCCCTTTGACCGAAATAGCCGGCTTAAACCGGGCGACAAGGTTTATGTCGACAACCGCGGCAAGGCTTTGATACTTGCCGTTATAGGGACGAGTCCCCTTGACGATGGCGTTTCAATTGCTGCAGCACACATTGACTCGCCCAGACTCGATTTAAAGCCCAATCCGCTTTATGAAGATCACGAGCTTGCATATTTCGACACCCACTATTATGGCGGCATAAAAAAGTATCAGTGGACAGCAATACCTCTTGCACTTCATGGTGTAATAATGCGTAAAGATGGCACAAAAGCCGAAGTGCTGATTGGCGAGGACGAGGGCGACCCAGTATTTTGCGTCACCGATTTGCTGCCGCACCTTTCGGCAAAACAGATGAAACGCACTGCAGCTGAATTTATCAAGGGTGAGGACCTTAATATTTTGATTGGTTCAAGGGCTTTTAAAGATGATAATGGTAGCGAGCTTGTAAAGCTCAATATTATGAAGATACTAAACGAAAAATACGACATAAAAGAAAGCGATTTTTTCTGTGCTGAGTTAGAGGCCGTGCCTGCTTTTACGGCACGAGATGTGGGCTTTGACCGCAGCATGATAGGAGGGTATGGACATGACGACCGAGTGTGTGCGTATCCGGCATTGACCGCTTTGCTTCAAACTGAAAACCCGGCGTTTACGGCAATTACAGTATTGGCCGACAAGGAGGAAACCGGTTCGGAGGGCAACACGGGTATGCAGTCAGCCTTTTTACGCTATTTTATTGAGGATTTGGCTGCTGCTTTTGGTGTTAAAGCGCGTCATGTATTTTCAAATTCAGTATGTCTGTCGGCCGATGTCAATGTGGCGTTTGATCCCATTTTTTCCGATGTTGTCGATGTGCGCAACTGTGCCTTTTTAAACCACGGCGTCGTGTTGACAAAATACACCGGTTCGCGCGGCAAGGCGGACACCTCGGATGCATCAGCCGAGCTTATGCATAAAATAAGCACATTGATGGATCAGAATGATGTGCTGTGGCAAATCGGTGAGCTGGGCAGGGTTGACGCCGGAGGGGGCGGGACTGTTGCTAAGTACATTGCCGATTTGGACGTTGACACCGTCGATTTGGGAGTACCGGTGTTATCAATGCATGCACCGTTTGAGGTAGTTTCAAAGGTTGATGTTTATATGGCACACAATGCATTTTCCGCTTTACTTGGACGAAAATAAAATTAAGGAGCTGCTTGCTTGGCAGCTCCTTAATTTTATTACTCGCTAACTGAGGTTTTCTATTATACGGCGTGATGGTTACGTTTCTTTATTTTTATAAAAAAGCTCCTTTATTCCGATGTATAATAAAAATATTCCAAAAACCCGGCGCAGTACGCCAACATCAATTGCAGCGGCGGCAAATGCGGCAAGGACTGAAAAGGGAATACCGGCTGCCGTGCACATAATAGCTGTTTTTTTATCAATAAGGTGATTTTTATAATGTGAAATCAGCGCTGCCGGTGCACAAAAAATGAAATATATAAGATTTATTCCTGCTGCTGTGTATTGTGGGACATTTTCAATACAGGTAAGGTACAGTATCAGCAGTGACCCGCCCCCGATGCCAAAACCGCTTAATATTCCCGTGACAAGTCCTATAATAAAATTTAAAATCCATTTCATAAAAGTAATACCGCCCGAATGCCTCCGTATATTATCAGCAGACCGAAAATGCGGTGAAGAACAATGACGGGTATTTTTTTAAAAATGCGACCCGCAATAAAACCTCCCGCCAGACCGCCGACTAATGTTGGCATAATGCTTATAATATCTATGCCTCCTTTTAGCATATAGACAAAAAGTGACACGACCGACAGCGGGAGAATTACCGCTACTGATGTGGAAAAGGATTTTTTTTGTTCCATGCCAAGCCATTTTATAAACAGCGGCACTAAAAACATACCGCCACCCGAGCCAAAAAAACCGTTTGCAGCTCCTGCAAGCGCACCGGTGGCAATCTGCTTTTGTTTATCTGTCATCGCATTTGTCCCCGTTTCAATAATGCTGTTTGTTATTGTGTACGAATATTAACTAAAAATGTATAATACTATTCTTCATTTATAAAAGGGTTGCCCGCTTGTATTATTTAGAAAATATGTTACAATTTATCTTTAAGTTTTTATATAACGGAAGTGTAATTATGGGGTTTCATTTTTTTGCAATGGTTTCGCGTATGAAGTACATAACACGGTGGGCATTGATGCGCAACACTCGTATAGAAAATTTAAGCGAGCATTCTCACGATGTGGCAGTGCTTTCCCATGCCCTTGCCGTGCTAACCAACAAACGCTTTAACGGACAGGTAGATGTCGGACGCTGTGTTTTGCTTGCACTTTACCATGACACGACCGAAATACTTATAGGGGATATGCCCACACCCGTTAAATATTACAATCCTGAATTGCGTGAGGCCTACCGCAAGGTGGAAAATGTATCGGGCAAAAAGCTTTTGTCAATGCTTCCGTCAGACATGAGGGACGAATACGAGCCGCTTTTGCTTGATAATGACAGATGGTGCGAGGAGCGCAAAATTGTGCGCGCTGCAGATAAGCTGTCAGCAC
>DHNF01000085.1:406-5453 GCA_002409375.1 Ruminococcaceae bacterium UBA5423 | reverse complement strand
AGCACTAATTAAATGTATTGAAGAACGCAACCAAGGCAATCACGAATTTGACAAGGCACTTCGCTCCACACAAAAGGCCGTTTGTGATATAGGTTTGCCGGCGGCTGACTGTTTTTTAAAGGAATTCTTACCATCATACAGCCTAACGCTTGATGAGCAAGAATAATAAAATGGATATGGTGGCATTACAGCAATTCATACACTTGATTTAATCTTTGTGCATTAAAGTTTGTTAAAATTTTATCTAAATAGTGATTGACGCCCAAATATCAAAATGTTAAAATGTTTATGAAACAATCATATGTATTGCTGTGAAAATCATTACCAATTTAATACAATTTCAACATATATCTGCGTTTGATGCGGTCACATATTTCGACTAAATGCATTATAAAACGCAGTTTTAAACAGACTATGATTGTTAAAATTCTAACAAACTCTTTAGTTAGCTCAAGTATTTTGTAAATAAGTTGCCTGTTAAGGAGGAAAATGTAGTATGCAAAAGAAAATCAGCAAAATTCCTTTTAAGGGAACGGCTGAGCAGGAACAAAAGCTTAAGGGGGTTATCGATAAATACTGTGACGATCAAAGCAGGTTGATGATGGTTATGCAGGAGGCTCAGGACATTTATGGCTATCTTCCTTTCGAAGTACAGCAGATGATTGCCGACGGCATGAATGTGCCGCTTGAAAAAGTGTACGGGATTGCAACATTTTATTCTCAATTTTCACTGTCTCCCAAGGGAGATTATGACATATCGGTATGCATGGGCACTGCTTGTTATGTAAAGGGTGCGGGTGAAATCTTTGAAAGAATAAGCCAAAAGCTTGGAATCGGCGCCGATGAATGCACAGAGGATGGCAAGTTTTCGATTACTTCCTGCCGTTGTATTGGTGCCTGTGGCCTTGCACCTGTAATGACAGTAAACGAAGATGTTTACGGGCGCCTTACACCGGATGATGTGGACGATATTCTTGCAAAATATGCCAATAAGGCATGAGAGAGCTTTCATTATATATTCTCGATATAGTGCAGAATTCTCTTGTCGCCGGTGCTTGTGAGATTGAAATTTCGGTTGTCGAGGATACAAATTGCGACAAACTGACAATCAAAATTGCCGACAACGGCAGTGGCATGAATCAGACACAAAAAAACCAGGTGGCCGACCCATTTTATACAACGAGAACGACACGCAAAGTTGGTTTGGGAATACCGTTTTTGCGTATGGCAGCCGAGCAAACCGGCGGTAAAGTTGGAATAGTGTCAAAGCCTGGCAAGGGTACAACAATTACGGCAGAATTTGTTCGTTCACATATTGACTGCCTGCCCCTTGGAGATGTGGTGTCCACCTTAATGGTACTGATAAGGGCAAATCCCGACATAAATTTTTGTTATAAACGGGTTTTGGACAGTCGTTCTTATGTTGTTGATACACACAAATTTAAAGAAATTCTTGGAGATGTGCCGCTTGACGATCCCGATGTTTCGGCTTGGATCGAAAGCTATTTAAAGGAACATGAAGTTCAGCTTGCCGGACAATAGGTGCCGGATTAAATTATAGGAGGTAACTATAGTGAAAACATTGGCGGAGCTTGAAGCCATTCGGGATAAAGCCCGTGAAAAAATGAATATTCGCGAGGATAACAGCGAATCTATCCGTGTTGTTGTCGGTATGGCAACATGCGGTATTGCAGCGGGCGCACGCCCGGTATTAAATGCATTTTCCCAAGAGGTGGCAAAACGCCGTCTTAATAATGTCGTGGTAAGTCAAACAGGGTGCATTGGAATGTGCCAGTTCGAGCCCATTGTCGAGGTGCTTGTGCCCGGCCACGAAAAGGTTACATATGCAAAGATTACGCCCGACAAGGTCGCTCGTATAGTGGTCGACCATATTGTTAACGGCAACCCGGTGATGGAATACACAATCGGACACATAATGAAATAGGCGGGAGGCAGATATTCGATGGTTCGTTCTCATGTACTGGTTTGCGGCGGTACAGGCTGCACATCATCAAACAGCCTTAAGATAATTGAGGCTTTGGAAAAGGAAATAAATAAGCAGGGACTGACTGACGAGGTCCAGGTTGTACAAACCGGTTGTTTTGGACTTTGTGCCCTTGGTCCTGTTATGATAGTTTATCCTGAGGGATGCTTTTATTCGATGGTCAAGGTTGAGGATATACCCGAGATCGTGTCAGAGCATCTTCTTAAGGGACGCATTGTCACCCGTCTTTTATATGATGAAACGGTTGACAAGGATGAAATTAAGTCCCTTAACGAAACCGATTTTTATAAAAAACAGGTTCGCGTTGCGCTTCGCAACTGCGGCGTTATAGATCCGGAATCAATAGAAGAATATATTGCATATGACGGATACATGGCTTTGGCAAAGTGCCTTACCGAATACACGCCCGAGCAGGTAATTAAGATTGTTACCGATTCCGGACTTCGCGGACGGGGCGGCGGCGGTTTTCCGACCGGCCGTAAATGGGCATTAACTGCCCCAAACAAGGCACCGCAAAAATATGTTGTCTGTAATGCCGACGAGGGCGACCCCGGCGCGTTTATGGATCGTTCTGTGCTTGAGGGTGACCCCCACGCTATTGTTGAGTCCATGGCAATTGCCGGTTATGCAATAGGTGCGACAAAGGGCTTTGTCTATGTCCGTGCCGAATATCCGATTGCTGTTAAGCGTTTGCAGATTGCAATTGATAAAGCGCGTGATCATGGTCTTTTGGGTAAGAACATACTTGGTTCCGGCTTTGACTTTGATATGGAAATTCGCCTTGGTGCAGGAGCTTTTGTATGCGGTGAGGAAACTGCACTGATGACATCAATTGAGGGCAATCGAGGCGAGCCGCGTCCACGCCCGCCATATCCTGCGGTCAAAGGCTTGTTCGGTATGCCTACGGTTGAAAATAATGTTGAGACCCTTGCAAACATACCTCAGATTATTCTGCGCGGTGCCGAATGGTTTTCCTCTATGGGCACCGAAAAGTCCAAGGGCACAAAAGTGTTTGCATTGGGCGGCAAAATCAAGCATACCGGTCTTGTGGAAATACCGATGGGTACAACACTGCGCGAAATTGTTGAGGAAATCGGCGGCGGAATTCCGGGTGGCAAAAAGTTTAAGGCTGCTCAAACCGGAGGTCCTTCGGGCGGATGCATACCGGCCGAGCTGATTGATACCGAAATTGATTATGATAACCTGATTAAAATTGGGTGCATGATGGGTTCGGGCGGACTGATTGTAATGGACGAGGACACCTGTATGGTAGACATTGCAAAGTTCTTCCTCGAATTTACGGTTGATGAATCGTGCGGTAAATGTACGCCATGCCGTGTGGGTACCAAACGCCTGCTTGAAAAGCTTGAGAAAATTACAAGTGGCAACGGCACGATGCATGATATTGACGAGTTGGAAGAGCTTTGTTATTTCATTAAGGAAAATTCGCTTTGTGGTTTGGGACAAACTGCACCAAACCCAGTGCTGTCAACGCTCCGTTTCTTCCGTGATGAATACATAGCCCACGTAAAAGACAAAAAATGTCCTGCGGGCGTTTGCAAGTCGCTGTTGAGTTATGTAATTATTGCAGACAAATGCAAAGGTTGTACGGCGTGTGCTCGCGTATGTCCGGTCGGAGCTATTTCGGGCAGCGTAAAACAACCGCACATAATTGACGATTCAAAATGCATTAAATGCGGCGCCTGTATGGAAAAATGCAAATTCGGCGCCATTGTTAAACAATAAGAAAGGAGTACGCTGAAATGGAAATGATAAATTGCAAAATAAATGGAATCGCTGTCAGCGTGCCCAAGGGCGCAACCATTCTGGAAGCCGCCCGCGAGGCCGGTGTCGATATACCGACGCTGTGCTATCTTAAGGAAATCAACGAAATCGGCGCTTGTCGCATTTGCGTTGTTGAAGCCACCGGTGCACGCGGGCTTGTTACCGCTTGCGTTTATCCTGTGACCGAGGGCATGGAAATCAAGACCAACACACCAAAAGTGCAAAAAGCGCGCAAGACCAATTTAGAGCTTGTCTTATCGACGCATGATAAGAAATGCCTGTCCTGTATTCGTTCTCAAGACTGCGAGCTTCAAAAACTTTGCCGTGATTATGGTGTTGAGGACTCTGCCGCATATGAAGGTTTTAAGCCGGAATATGAACTGGACTTGTCGGCTCCCCATCTTGTAAGAGACAACAATAAATGCATTCTGTGCCGACGCTGTGTTGCCGCATGTCAAAAGCAATTTGTGTCTGTTATAGGTGCAAATGACCGCGGAATTGATACTCATATCGGAACACCGTTCGAAAAGCAGCTTGATGATGTGCCTTGTGTTTCCTGCGGGCAATGCACAGTTGTTTGCCCGACCGGTGCACTCAGGGAGAAAGATGACACTGATAAGGTTTGGGAGGTTATTGCCGACCCGTCCAAGCATGTTGTTGTGCAGACAGCCCCTTCGATCAGAGCGACGCTTGGTGAATGCTTTGACATGCCCATTGGCACAAATGTTGAGGGCAAAATGGTCGCTGCGTTGCGCAGGCTCGGGTTTGACAAGGTTTTTGACACCGACTTCGGAGCCGATTTGACAATAGTTGAAGAAGCAACCGAATTTATAGGCAGAGTTAAAAACGGCGGTGTTCTGCCAATGATTACCTCATGTTCTCCCGGATGGGTAAAGTTTGCGGAGTATTATTATCCTGAGCTTTTGGGGCATCTTTCGTCCTGCAAGTCGCCGCAACAGATGGTAGGCTCAGTTATAAAGACATACTATGCCCAGAAGAATAAAATCGATCCAAACGATATTGTGGTTGTATCGATTATGCCGTGTACGGCCAAGAAGTTTGAAATTGGGCGTGATGATCAAAGTGCTGCCGGTGTCGCTGATGTCGATATTGCACTGACAACTCGTGAACTCGGTCGTATGATTGAGCGTGCCGGAATTGATTTTGCAAACCTGCCTGACGAGCAGTTTGACAACCCATTGTCGGACGATACGGGTGCGGCTGTCATATTTGGTTCGACCGGCGGTGTTATGGAAG
>DHNF01000085.1:0-249 GCA_002409375.1 Ruminococcaceae bacterium UBA5423 | reverse complement strand
TCGACCGGCGGTGTTATGGAAGCAGCACTTCGTACGGCAAATGACTTGCTGACCGGCAAGGATAACAAGGATATCGAGTACAAGGAAGTGCGCGGAGCGGCCGGAATAAAAGAGGCGGTATACAATATTGCCGGCATTGATGTAAAGGTTGCTGTCGCAAGCGGTATCGAAAATGCAAATTATATAATGAGCCGTATTGAAGATGGCACAGCTGATTGGCACTTTATTGAGATTATGTGCTGCCCCGGC
>DHNF01000071.1:12180-14741 GCA_002409375.1 Ruminococcaceae bacterium UBA5423 | reverse complement strand
CCCCCACCTTAGTATTAATAAAAAATTAATTTTTTATCTTTTAAATTTGAAAATGTACTATGCCATTTTTATTATATTTAAAATAAAACAATTCACATAACTCATATATAGGGTTTGCCCGTTGCAAACCTGATTCACAACTTTAAAACACCTTTTTCCAGCATTGACTGTGCGGCAAACAAAACTCCGATTTTGCCTGAATGGTAGTTAAGACCGCCCTGCATATATGCTGCATACGGCTGTCTTAACGGTGCGTCTGCCGAAAGCTCAATTGATGCACCCATTGTAAATGCACCAGCTGCCATTATTACAGGACAATCGTATCCCGGCATTTCCCACGGCTCGGGACATACAAACGCATCGACGGGCGCACCTTTTTGCATACCCTGGCAAAAGGCTGTTAATGCTTGAGGCGTACGCAGCTTTACTGCCTGAATGATATCGGTTCGTTTTTCATTTGGTTCAGGTGTCACCTCAAACCCAAGCATAGAAAACAGTGACGCACAAAAAGCCGCTGTTTTCAATGCTTCACCGACAACATGAGGCGCATTAAACAGCCCCATGAACAAAGAGCGATTATGACCAAGCGACGCACCGACTTCACGCCCTGTTCCGGGCGTTGTCATTCTGTTTGCACATTGATTGATTAAATCTGGTCGTCCGCAGATATAACCGCCATTTTCTGCAATACCTCCGCCGGGGTTTTTTATAAGCGAACCGGCAATTAAATCTGCCCCCACCCCACTCGGCTCACGCGTTTCGACAAACTCGCCGTAACAGTTATCAACAAACACAATCGAATTTGGCGAACAACGACGCACAAGTGATACAATTTCGCCAATCGTATTAATATCTAACGACGGGCGAATGTCATACCCGCGAGAGCGCTGAATATGCACCATTTTGGGGCTCAGTTCTGACAGTGCTGCTGATATAGCCTTAAAATCCGGACAACCATTTGCATAGGGCTCAACTTGTCGGTAATTTATGTTAAAGTCTTTAAGCGAACCTGTATCTTCCTTTACATCAGTGCCGATAACACTGTTAAGGGTGTCATATGGATTTCCCATCACCGACAAAAGTGTATCGCCGGGGCGCAAAATTCCAAACAGAGCAATTGTAATCGCGTGTGTGCCCGAAACAATACTGTGGCGCACAAGTGCATCGGGAGCACCCATGACTTTTGCAAAAACTGCATCAAGGGTATCACGCCCGCGGTCACCATAGCCATAGCCTGTTGTCGGTGTAAAATGACTTTCACTAACCCTATGCTCAATAAAAGCCGACAAAACCTTTTGCTGATTGTATTCGATTATCTTTTCTAAATTTTCAAAAACAGGTAAAATTGCTGCATTCGCTCTTTTTGCAATATCTAAAAGGCGCTTATCAATATTAAAAAACGGTGTATCCATTACGCTTAAATTTCATTTCCTTTCAGTCAAAATAATTTCCGCCCATTCGCCGCATTGGGCAAACCCAAGTTTTAAGTATAGCTTATATGCCGCGTCATTTTTAGGCGACAAAAACACCTTTTTACCTTCGTCCAAAAGCTGATTTGTCAAAGTCAGTATATTTGCCGAAGCAAAGCCCCTGCCGCGTGCACAGGGCAATGTTGCCACGCCGCCGATTACAGCCGCATTTTCACATTCGGCTGTTGTCATTGCACACGCGCTCGGAACACTGTCTATGCAAAACCCAATCATGCGGCAAAGCCCGCGTCTTAAACGATGCGAAACATCGACATACCATGCGTCAAACTCTGGCAGTCCTGTGTCAAAACAGGCTTTAAGCAATGAATACACATCACGAGGGGCAAGATTTAATGGCTTTAAAGCCGGTGTGCAAAGCTCTTTTTCAGGAGTCATAACAATCCCGGTTTTATATTTCCAACCGCCCGCAAGGGCAAGCTCTTGGGCAACAAATCGGCTTGTCCTAACGCTTTTTATATCCCTGTGCATTGATAAGAATAAATTCAGCTCATAAAAATCAGTACCAGCATCAGCCGATATGACCGCATGGGAATCCATTGCTGCAATAAACAGTTGTCGGTCGTCATCACACCAAAAGTGTGCAAACCTACATTCAACCCCATATGACGCAGCAAGACCAAGGATGCGCACCGCTGCTTCACTGTCAGGCTTTAAGCAATTAAAGTCTTTTGCCTGTGCAAGCCTTATCATACCGTATCCTCTGTTACAGCAAGCTCTGATATCAGGGAATTAAGCAGCTTTGCCGTTTGCTCTAAATCCTTTTTTGAAATAACGCAGCTCGGCGAATGAATATAGCGGCACGGTAACGAAACAGCCGCCACACGCACCCCTGTACGAGAAAGGTGTATCGCACCCGCATCATTGCCGCCTGCAACTGCAGTTTTTGCTTGCACAGCAATACCCTCACGCTGTGCAGTACAAAATATTTGATCATATAAATCCTTGTCATACAAAGTCCTTTTATCCATAAACGAAATAACAGGACCGGATCCTACTCGGCACACATGTTTTTCGGGTTTTACTCCCGCAGTATCGGCTGCAGTGGTTGAGTCAACGACAACAGCAATATCG
>DHNF01000071.1:0-12006 GCA_002409375.1 Ruminococcaceae bacterium UBA5423 | reverse complement strand
ACCGCGCAGGCCCACTTCCTCTTGTACGGTAAAGGTTAATGTAATATCGTATTGCGGCGTGTGCGCTGCAATATTCAGCAGCAAAGCACAACCGGCACGGTCGTCCAGCGCCCGGGCCTTTATTAGCCCGCTCGGCAGTCTTGTAAAATCACTGTCAAACACAGCCACATCACCCGGCTTTGCAATTTTTAGTGCCTCTTCACGGCTATCTGCCGCAATATCAATTAAAAGCTTATCCAAACCGGGTACGGTATTTTTTTCGTCATCTTTGCATTGATGCACAGCTTTGCCCGCAATAACGCCGATGTGCTTATTTATTCGCACACGCCGTCCGTATACAACCGCTGAATCAATACCGCCAACAGGCGAAAAACGCAAATATCCGTCATCGGTTGTATCAGTAATTATAAACCCAACCTCGTCCATGTGGGCGGCAAACATTATTTTTTTATGTGTACGGTTCATTCCCTTTACATCAGCTATCACATTACCAAGTGCGTCAACTCTAACATTTATTTCAGTAGGGAATGTTTCAAGCCGGCGCAGTATAAACTCCCGCACTTTGTTTTCGCGTCCGGAAACGCCCTCGATAGAGCAAAGATTTTTTAATGTATCAATCACAGCTCGCTCACTCCTTTCTGTGCAAACAATGCCATCAGGCGTCCGGTGTTTTCTATGTCGCGAATATCCACTATCTCGTTTGGTGTGTGCATATATCTTAGCGGGATTGAAAGCAACGCAGTTTTTGTACCTGTTCGCACATCAGAAATGCTTTCGGCGTCTGTACCGGTAGTGCCGCCCATCACCTCTTTTTGATATGGAATGTTATTATCTTTTGCAATATTTTTAAGTTTGTTTGTCATATCAAAATCCAAGGTTGGTGAATACCCAATCATAGGACCTTTTCCAAGGACACCGCATTTTGATTTTTCGGCATCCGGCGTATGTGCAAAACTAACATCAACTGCAATGGCAAAATCAGGAGCCACACGATATGCCGAAACAGCCGAGCCACGGCAACCAAGCTCCTCCTGCACTGCAAATACCACGGCGATATTGCAGCAAAGATCAATTTTGCGAAGAATTTCAAGGCAATAAAGAATTGAGGCAACGCCCGCCCTATCGTCCATCGATTTGCCGCAGACATGAGTATTGCTTAAATTTTTAAAATTAGGATGAAAAGTTATGCGGTCACCCGGGCGTATACACCCTCGTGCTTTTTTTGCACTCATGCCAACATCAATACCCATATCAGAAATATCGGGCAGCTTGTCTTTATCTTGCCCGTTTTTTAAATGGGGTGGTAATGAACAAAAAATGCCGACATAAGGCTTGTCCCCGTGAATTATAACCTCTGCTGCCGCAAGTGAGCGTTTGTCCACACCCCCGCAGTTTTCGGCATACACAAAACCATCGTCGTCAATGCGGGTAACAATCAGGCCTATTTCGTCAATATGCGCCTCAAGCAATAACAGCTTTGCATCTTTTTTGCCGCAGTTAATCCGACCAATAACACTGCCTAACGCATCTCGCTCAATGTTATCGCAGTATTCTTTTAAAATTGCCTGTGCGGTATCTGCCGCGTCGGTCAACCCGCCAGCGCCGGCGGCATTGCTCAAAAGTTCAAGACTTTTTATCAATTGCATACATTTCACCTTTCATTTTCAGTTAAGCGACATTACAAGTCGCCTGAAGTGTTCGCCACGCTCTTCAAAATTTTTATACGAATCAAAGCTTGCACTTGCCGGCGACATAAATACAATATCACCATTTAATGCAATCTTTTTCGCGGTTTCAACCGCCTGTTCCATCGAATTCACCCGTTGCACACAAACATCAGAACATTCCTTTATCACTTTTTCTATTGTATCGGCTGTATCCCCCATAAGAATAGCCTCTTTTACGGTTTTTGCAACAACCGAACCTAAAGGCTGATATGAGATATGCTTGTCATACCCGCCCGCTATCAATATCACTTTTTGTTTAAATGCTTTTAGACCCGCAATGGTTCGAGACGGGCTTGTACCAATCGAGTCGTTGTACCATTTAACGCCGTCAAGCTCGCGCACAAGCTCGCAGCGGTGAGGCACGCCTGCAAAACTGCGTGCGAATTCGGCAATAATTTCGGGCGACACTCCACCCCACACCGCAGAAATTGCTGCAAGATAATTTTCTGTGTTATGAGTGCCGGGTAATAATATATCGTCTTTATCTATAACCGGCACATCAACACCATCTGCGGTCATGATAAGCTGTCCTTCGGGCGAAAGCCACGCCCCGCGCCGCGGCTTAATGTTGCGCGAGAACAATGATACCTGTGCTTTAGCTTTGTCGGCAAATTGCGCAGTATATTGGTTATCAGCATTGAGAACCGCGCAATCATCGGCTGTTTGCCACTGAATCAAGTTCTTTTTTGCGTTAATATATTCACTCATATCAGTATGCCAGTCAAGATGATTGGGCGCTATGTTTGTAATTACAGCGGTATTCGGGCTTTGTGTCATTCCCGTCAACTGAAAGCTTGACAGCTCAACCACAACCCGGTCATCGGGCAATATGTTATTTAGTATCGGAAGCAAAGGGCGCCCGATATTGCCGCCCACATGCACACGATAACCTGCTGCCGTTAAGATTCCCGCAATTATTGTTGTGGTAGTTGTCTTGCCGTCCGAGCCGGTTACGGCTGTTATATGTGCAGGGCACAATGAAAAAAACAGCTCCATTTCGGACGTCACAACAATGCCGCGACGGCGCGCAGACTCAAATTGCTCAAGGTACGGCTTCATGCCGGGTGTTCGCAAAATTAAATCTACACCGTCATGTTCAAGATAATTAAGATAATCAGAACCCAAGCGAAGCTTTACCTTTGCACTTTCAAGCTTGCTTGCTGTGTTACCAAGCTGGTCACGAGTTCGGCAATCGCAGGCTATAACATACGCACCGTGTTCCAAAAGCTGAAAAATGACAGGCACATTGTTTTTTCCAATGCCGCAAACAGCGACCCGCCTGTTTTTAAGGCTATCAAAAAAACTGATTTTATTCAATATAATCATCCTCTACTAAAGAGCAGTTTAATTTTACCAATACTTTTATATTATACTTGCGCAGGCAATAAATATCAATCAAAGCAAATAAATTATTTGAATTCATTATTGTTATGATAAAATACAGAAAAATGGTAATGCATGATATAATATTCTCTCGTTACATCTGCGCACTATATACTATTTTGATGGGAGCTCGGATTAGTTTAGTGCATATTTCACAAATTATGGTTGCTGTATTTAAGTAATAGTAGAAATTGAAATATAGTACTTGTAAATTTATTGAAATAAAAGTATAATAATATCTAAAATATCCATTAAGGTGAATATATATATGTTTTTTCAGGTTCTGCTGGCGGTAGTCGTTGGTAAACTCAAAAAATATCGCATTGGACAAGCCCTGTTAAATAAGTATTTTTTGCCCTTTTATGTTGCCGATCTTATATATATCATTTATCAAATAAACATATTTTGCGGCAATTATGTTTTTATCCCATACGGACCATATTTAAAAAACCTGACTCTTGTAACCTTGCTGATTCCGATTTACATATACAAGCTTTATCTTCCTGCATTAGTAGGTTCAGGGTGTATTGCTGCAGGTTCTCTACTGAACAAATTGGTGATTTTTGCAAACGACGGTAAAATGCCGGTTTATGCCAGCGTTTCTCGCCTAACAGGCTATTTCAGTGAAGCTGCTTTCGAAAAAGTTGACTCAACTCATGTTATAGGCAGTGCTGATACAAAGCTTAAAGTGTTAAGTGATTTTATTGACTTGGGATATAGTGTTATAAGCATCGGTGATATTCTAATACACTTATTTGTTTTTGTAATATTCTACTACGGCATAAAAGCCGTTAACAACCAGTTAGACGGAGGTAGTCAAAGTTGATTTTATTCATGCAGCGTGTTGCTGAATTTGTTTTTGTTTATTTTTATCAAAGCATTTTGTTTGTATATGGTATTCATTTTTTTAGTAAACATCCAATAAAGTGGAAACCGTACTTTTTATGTGCTGTCATTTCTATGATAGCTACATATTTCGCCAGAATTGCTCTTACCTTTGGTAACCATACGATTTTTAGTTTAATTATACTTATTTTATTATCTATTATTTTGCTAAAGATACCAGCGCAAGCAGTTGTTAAAAGCGCATTGATAATTACAATTTTAATGTATTTGTTTGAGGGAACCTTATGGATATCTTTTAAAACAATTTATAGCGCAGCTGAATTTGAAGACTTTTTAAATAGTGAAACAAGTAAAATAGTGTCTGGTATTTTATCAAACGTTATGCTTACCATCTTATTATTTGTCCTTTATATGTTTAGGAAGAAAAAAGCAAGAAGAAAGCAAATGAAATATAAGGTGAATTAGATGGATAAATTAGTTCAAAAATTAACTAATATGATAACAGATCCCTTGCAATATGATGGCGAACAGAGAGCTGTTGTCCAGTATGGCTTGTTTGCAATTGTTCAGATTATTTCGATTGGATTAATAATTACTTTAGTCGGAATTTTAGCAGATTGCGTATGGGAATGCTGGATTGTATATATTGCCGCCGGACTTCTCAGAAAATCCACAGGTGGTGCACATGCAAAAACACCTAACGCCTGTTTTGTAGTCAGTATTATCACAGTTTCAATAATCGCACTAATTTCTCACTATATTCTTCTTTTGACCTACGCTTTACCGGTTTCAATTATACTAAGTGTGTTTGCCTTTTTGCTTGGTTGTTTTATAATTTATAAGCTCGCTCCCGTTGGGCATCCCAACAAACCGCTTAACAAACCGGAGAAAATTAAACGCCTACGCAAACAAAGCTTTATTACATTACTTATTTATGTTGCTATTTTTGTGATTTTTTTAGTTTTATCATTTAAATTGGATCGCAGTATGGCATTGCTTGTGAGTCTGAGTCTTTCTGTTCTATGGCAAGCTTTTACTTTGGTGAAGTCCGCCGGCAATTCAGTTGGTGGTTGTTCATAATTCCATATTTTTTGTGAAAGGAGAAAGAATCATGAAAAAGTACTTAAAACAGACGCTGGCCGTCGCAGCAATGGTTTGCTCCTTTGTGGCGACACTCATGGCTTCTTCTGCCTGTGTGTTCTTTTATTATCAGCCGGAAGAGCCCAAGTCTCTCCAGGACTGATGGAATCTTAGATTCCTAAAAGAATAAGGGCGGACATGGGAGTTAATGTCCGCCCTTATTCTTAAAAAAAGTTTCAGAAAACAGGGTGCTTATTCTAAATTTTACGACATATTTCTCTTCGAAAGATGGGTATCCGCCATGAATAATACTTTTAATAAAATAAAAGCAGAGCAAATACGCTCGATGTTTTTTATATTAAAAATTCTTACATTATTTTTTTGTTCCTCGCCTATTTTTCAAAGTGCTTTTAAAGGAACAAAATCAAGAGACACGCTGGATTCAAATTTATTTGCAACAGCGGTCGGACTGATAATACTGTTTATTGTTATTGTATTCTGGTTTGTTATTAATGAAAAAAAGAAAAAAAGAAAAGCAATAATTGCACTTGAAATATCAGTGTTTTTTCTTCTTTGCATGTTTTCTATCTATATTAGTGGTCTTTATCTTAGCAACTATAAATTTTTGTTTATATTTTTAATTGTCGCATATACAATTGAATACGACATGAGAGTCGGCATGATAATCGCCTCTTTAGCTTCCACATTTATTCTAATTACAGACTTAACACATGATTCCGGACAATCGGTAAATGTGTATTTTGAAAACGACTTAGCTCTATCCTCAATGTTTTTTATTATAGCATGGACTTTGGGATATTATGTAAGTCTTGAAAGAAAGCATATTGACACGCTTATTGATTCGGTAAACCGCGACAGCTTGACTAATTTATTTAACCACCGGTATTTTCACGAATATCTTAAAGACTATTATGATAAAAAAAATCATATAGAAAATCCAGCATCCCTTATCATGATGGATTTGGACGAGTTTAAAGCCTATAACGACATTTTTGGACACCAGCAAGGTGACCAGATACTCAAAATAATTGCAAAATTGTTGACAAGCAACATAAAAAATGAACACTTAGTCTGTCGCTATGGCGGCGAAGAGTTTGGCATAATACTTCCGGGAGTTTTAAAAGAAGATGCTGCTTTAGCGGCATCTAATCTCAAAGAAATAATTGATAACTATAAATTTGAAGGTCAGGATCATATGCCAAAACGAAACCTGACAATCTCGGCAGGAGTATCGCAGTCTCAGAATAATGACGATTCATATACCGCTCTAATAGAACGAGCCGACAGCGCATTATACCGCGCAAAGTTTTTATGCAGCAACCGGGTTGAAAAGTTTGCATCAGTATTTGACGAATTTTCATATAGCCACGGCAAGGATTCACAGCTGATCACTGCTTTGCAGCCTGTAAAAACTCTTATAACCGTCATCAACTCGCGTGACAGATACACTTACAATCATATCGAAAGAGTTGTACTTTATTGTGAAAAAGTAGCCAACTATATGAAAATGGAATATGAAACAAAAAAACAGCTTATATGTGCCGCATATTTACATGACTTGGGCAAAATTAACATATCTAAGGAATTGCTCATTTCTGACCAACAAATAACCAAAGAGCAATGGGAAGCATTGAAAAAACACCCAAAAGACAGCGCGGATATTATTTCTCAAGTGCCGGAGCTTAAAAATCTTGTGCCTATAGTTCTATCGCATCATGAGCGTTATGACGGATGTGGATACCCTCAGGAGCTAAAAGGAAACGAAATTCCTTTTTTATCACGCGTTCTGTCTCTGGCAGACAGCTTTGACGCAATGACTCACCGTCGACCGTATAAGCCCACTAAAACGGTTGACCAGGCTTATGAAGAAATACGCAGATGTAGTGGCTCTCAGTTTGATCCCGAGCTTACCGAAATTTTTATTTCTGCTATGGAATCCGAAGATATTGGAGCAACGGACAGTGCATAATTGTAATAAAAATGACGCATCTTGGAAGATCTGGTGTGTCATTTTTCATTTCTCGATTATTTTAACGAGGTTTGCATACATCTACCCAGCTTATAAAACCTGAATATTTCTCAAGTTCGGGTATCGTCAATTCAATTGCGCTGTTTGAGCTTCCGCATGCGGGAAACACCGTATCAAACCGTTTCAATGATATGTCAAGATATACTTGCACTCCGTCATTTACTGCAAACGGACAAACGCCGCCTATAGCGTGTCCGATAAACTGTTCTGCCTCATCAAATGCCAGCATTTTGGCTTTTGATCCAAACTGTGCTTTATATTTTTGATTATCAATTTTTACATCGCCGGCCGTTACAATAAGAACAATCCTATCCCCAGCATGAAAAGATAGTGTTTTTGCAATTCGGTTGCTTTCACAATTCAAAGCTTTTGCTGCCAATTCTACTGTTGCGCTTGAAACATCGAACTCTAAAACTCTATCGTCTATCCCCCATCTTTGAAAATATTTTTTAACTTTTTCTACCGCCATATTGATTTCTCCTTGTGTTTGTTATTAGCTTATTGCGAAATTCACGGGCGACTGCCTGTTTGTAAGGTGCAATTTGAATATCCTGTACACCTTGTAGGGAACGCCGTCCTCGGCGTTCCGATTAAAATTGCGCAGCAAATGTGGGCGCATTCTTAAATTTATTGGCAAAAACAATAAATGCGAATCTATAATCGGATAGGGAACGCTGGGGACAGCGTTCCCTACAATTATATTTGGTTTTAATGCCCTGCCGTAGGGCGGGATGTCCTAATCCTGCCGTTGATGCAATTTAAACCAAGCATATAACAAATTCCGCCATAAATCAAGTAAATGGAAAATTGCCATTATATAATGTTAAGAATTTAAGAATTTATTTGGTCCTGTATTGAATGCTTTAAAGTGGTATGATATAATGTAAAAACTTCCGACCGACCAGTCGGTCGGAAAAACTTGAGCTTTAAGGAGGACCTATGTATGCTTTCTGAATACAGCGTACGCAAACCATTAACTGTCTTTGTTGCAGTAATACTTGTCATAGTTTTAGGTGTTATATCTTTTACAGGTATGATAACTGATTTACTTCCGAAAATGGAACTGCCCTATGTTATCGTTGCAACATCATATCCCGGTGCAAGTCCGGAAAAAGTTGAACAGACAGTTACCAGACCAATGGAGGCCTCTTTGGGCACCGTTAGTGGTCTTAAAAACATCAATTCAATTTCTAACGAAAATGTTAGTATGATAATACTTGAATATTTGCAGGAAACAAATATGGACAGCGCAATGATAGAGTTATCCGGAAATATTGATATTGTTTCTGCCCGGCTTGAAGATGGGGTTGGGACCCCTATACCAATGAAAATCAGTCCGGAAATGATACCGATTGTTGTGGCAAGCGTTGACAGGCAAGGCATGGAAGTTGATGAGCTTTCGGCCTTTATTTCTGACACTGTTATACCTGCATTTGAACGAATTGACGGTGTGGCCTCGGTTGATGTGCAAGGGCTTATTGAAAAGCAGTTGGAAATTTCCATTGATCAGAAGCGAATTTCAAAGCTTGGCGATAAAGTTAAAGAAAATATTGAAAAAACATTAAACGAAAACAGAGAAGCTATTGCTAAAGCGAAGGATGAAATTGCACGCGGCCTTGATACTCTTAAAAATGAAACTCCAAAACAGAAATCTCAATTAGCGCAAACCAGTGTAAAGCTAAACGAGACAATTGCAAATCTCAATTCACTGCTAACACAAGAAACCCTGCTTAATTCGCAATCGCAAGCTTTTGAGAAGGAAAAGGAAAGCATGCAGCAGATGACGGAATTAAATGTGCTGTTTGACAAGCTGTTTCCTATGGGAGTAGCCGATTTGTCCCCTGAAATGTACAATACTATTATGCAGCAAGCTGCAGGGAAATTGCCAAAGGAAATAGCAAGTCTTTCACAATCAGAAATGGCACAGCTTGTAAAACAAGCAGCCGACGCTCCCGGTAGGATAGCTGCAATAGACATTGAGCTGCAAAATATTAATGTTCGCCGTATGACTTTTGAAGCTATGAAACCCCAGCTTGAAAGCGGGCTAAAGCAGGCAGAAGACGGATTGGAAGAATTGGAATCCGGTAAAATAACGACCGCTGTTGAGTTGGCAAAAACCCAAATTAAGTTGGAAAACAGTGAAGCAGAGATTGAAAAAAGTCTTAAAGAATTTGACAAAGCTAAAGATGATGCTCTTACAAAGGCAGATCTAAGCAAAATAATCACGCAGGATTTAATAAGCAATATTATTGCAGCCCAAAATTTTAACATGCCTGCAGGCTATATAAATGATGGCAATGAACAGCACTTGGTTAAAGTCGGCGATTCGTTCGGTTCAAAACAAGAAATAGAGAACATGATTATTTTTAACACCGAACCTATTGGCGATATAAATCTTTATGACATTGCCGATATCAAAATGACTGACAATTCGGCCGAAACTTATACAAAAGTAAACGGGAACGACGGCGTTGTTCTTATATTTCAAAAGCAGAGCACTGCCTCGACTGCCGAAGTGGCAAAAGCAATTAATAATGAAATTGCCGCTTTGCAGGGTGAGTATGATGGACTTAGCATTCGTCAGCTTATGGATCAAGGAGAATATATCAATATGATCACCGGCAGTGTTATTCAAAATCTGCTGATTGGCGGAGCACTTGCCATTATTATTCTTATCATATTTTTGCGGGACATTAAACCGACAATAATAATTGCATTGAGTATTCCAATAAGCTTGATGTTTGCAGTCACACTCATGTATTTCAGCAATGTCACGCTAAATGTTATTTCGCTGTCTGGCCTTGCACTTGGCGTAGGCATGCTTGTCGACAACAGTATTGTCGTTATTGAAAATATCTATAGACTTCGACAGCAAGGCATGCCGGCCCATCAAGCAGCAGTCAAAGGTGCAAAAGAGGTGGCCGGTGCTATTGCCGCATCAACTCTGACCACAATCTGTGTGTTCTTGCCCATTGTCTTTACCCAAGGTTTATCCCGTCAGCTTTTCACGGATATGGGGCTTACGATAGCATACAGCCTATTGGCCAGCCTTTTGGTCGCACTAACTCTTGTTCCTGCCATGGGTTCAACCTTGTTGAGGACGACAAAAGAGAAAAATCACAAACTGTATGGTGCCACTGTTAGCGTATATGAGAAAATTTTACGGTTTTCGTTAAGGAAAAAACCTGTTGTACTAATTCCGGCACTTTTGCTGCTTGCGCTTAGTATATATGGCGTTACCGTTATGGGTACAGCATTTATGCCAGAAATAGACTCACCTCAGCTGAGTGCCAGTATTGTGATGCCAAAAGACACCAGCCGTCAAGAGACATACAACATCAATGATGAGGTAATGAACAGGATTTTAGAAATTGAAGCTGTAGAAACTGTTGGTGTTATGAGCGGACAACAGTCCGGCATGGCGCTTATGGGCGGCGGTTCGGATAATGAATCTACTTTTTATATTCTTCTTAAAGATAGCAGAACTTTGACTAACAGAGATGTCGAAAAGTTGATTTATGAAAAGACTGATGATCTGGACGCTGAGATTACCGTAAATGCATCAAATATGGATATCTCTGTTTTGGGCGGCAGTGGTATTCGTGTGAAAATTAAAGGACAGGATTTAGATACTCTTGCGGATATCTCAAATGATATTGCAAAAATCATGCAAAACACCGAAGGCACTGCTGATGTTGTCACTGATCTTAAAGACGCCGAAAAAGAGACAAGAATAAAAGTGCACAAAGATAAAGCTATGCGCCAGGGCCTTACGGTAGCACAAATTTATGCAGAAATCAGCTCTGCTTTAAAGACGGAATCGCAAGCCACGGTTTTAACAGAAGGCAACAAGAACTATCCGGTTATGCTTGTAAAAAGCCAGGACGGTATAAGTCGTCAAAACATTGCAGACTATGAGTTTTCTGTTGAACAAAGAGAAGGCGGAACAAAGAAAGTTGTATTAGGCGATATTGCAGAAATAATCGAGGCCGACAGCTTACCTTCGATACACAGAGAAAATCAATCAAGGTACATGACAGTTTCGGCTGAAATTGCAGATGGATACAATATAGGTTTGGTTAGCCGTAATTTTGAAAAAGAACTTGACAAATACGATGCTCCCGAAGGTTATGAAATTAACCTTGCAGGCGAGAACGAAACCATACAAGAGGCTTTCAGTGACCTTGTACTAATGATAATTCTTGCAATCGTGTTTATCTTTTTAATCATGGTTGCCCAGTTCCAAAGCTTGCTTTCGCCATTTATCATTCTGTTCACAATACCAATGGCTTTTACCGGAGGATTGCTCTTGTTGTGGGCATGTAATATGGAACTATCGGTAATAGCAATGTTAGGTTTCTTAATTCTATCGGGTGTTGTCGTTAATAACGGCATTGTATTTGTTGATTATGTCAATCAACTGCGTCAAGAGGGCATGGAACAAAGAGAAGCACTCGTGAAAGCAGGCGTTACCCGTATCAGACCAATTCTTATGACAGCCCTTACAACTATACTGGCTATGAGTACCATGGCGTTGGGATTTGGCAGTGGTGCCGAAATGGTGCAACCCATGTCGGTTGTAACAATTGGCGGGCTTACCTATGCAACATTTTTAACCCTTTTGATTGTGCCGGTGTTGTACGACATCTTTAACCGAAAACCAATCAGAAAAATTGAAATTGATTAATACTATTCTCAGATTACCGAAGACATCAAAAATTGCTGTACCGGTCACCCGGTACAGCAACCCTTAAGTTTTGTGAGGTGATAATGTGAAGTATGTTAAAAAACAATACTCCGTCAGAGAAATCTCCATTTTCGAGGGCATAGTTTCATTGTTAAACCAAGGGAAGTACCTGCATGAATTAAAAGTTGCCGATATAGCAGCTGCAGCAGGCATGGGAAAAAGCACGGCATACG
>DHNF01000044.1:1550-2815 GCA_002409375.1 Ruminococcaceae bacterium UBA5423 | reverse complement strand
TTCATCATCTAACCTAAATCCCTTTTCGCCGTCAAAAGATTGTAGATAGATGATGAAGATTTTATAAAGACTTATACCGCAAATTTTTATGCAACTGTTTATGGGATTGACAGCCAGAGAATAGAAATGCTGAACCAGACACTACAAGAGCCGATTGACATACAGGCTTTTGAAAACGGGGAATTTGTCTTGCTGCAAGATATTCCCCAACTACCTAACGGGGAAAATATCTTTAATGCTGGTGATACTTTTACAGACGTGGGAGGTACGCACACTTTTGTAATTGGAAATGCTTTTGTTGACGAAAATTTCAATGATTTGCCGGATAACCTCAGACTAAATGCACCTACCCTTTTCGTAAGCAAAAATTTCTTGGCGCAAATTGCCATTGATAGCGGTATCAGTAGCATTAAGTTTGACGCGGGAGAAACAGACGATAGTGTAATTTTACAAGAGGTGGAACAAATTTTCGGAGATGACCCCAATATTTTAATTGAGTCGAGATACCAACGTATAGCAGAAATGGCAGGTTATGTGGCTATTATTGAGATTGTCGGTTCGTCTATATCTTTCATTTTTATGCTGATTGGTATTCTAAACTTCATCAATACAATAGCGGTTGGCGTAACGGTGCGTACTCACGAATTGGCATTACTTGAGAGCGTAGGAATGACAAGTAGGCAAGTTAAAAGAATGCTGTCACTTGAGGGACTATTTTATTGGGTAATTCCCTTTGGCTTTGTGTTTACGGTCGGTAATGGATTGCTGTATCTCATATACGAGAGCTTGAAAGAAAATGCTATCCTATCCGTTTTCTCATACCCCACCGTTACCATGTCAGCGGTCGCCGTGTTACTCTTAGTGATATGCCTGTATTTGCCTGTATTTATTTATAAGTTGTCCCTTAAAGGCAGTATAACCAAGCGACTAGGAGCAGTGGCACGGTAGGAGGTACTTATGAAAAATAGAATATCGCTTATCGTTGCCCTTATAATGATAACAATAGCGGTTGCATTCTTTATCTACGCATTGAGCAATCCACAGGCAAGTTTTTTATGGAGCAACACGGTAACATATACCCTATACGCAGCATACGGACTTATTGTGGTAGTTTTATTAGTCATTGGATTGAGGAAAAAATAAGATTAGCAAATAGCCCGCTTAGAAGATATACATTCGCCCCAACGGTAATAAAAAAAACCGTTGTTGCGGCGGCTAAATAACTGTGCACTAAATATGGGAATGTAGCCAAGCGGCGGTTTTGA
>DHNF01000044.1:0-1335 GCA_002409375.1 Ruminococcaceae bacterium UBA5423 | reverse complement strand
CAATCAAAGCCGCCGTTTTCTTTTTTCAAAAATGGGATTGCAGAGGTATTATTAAAGTCGCCCTTTTTAAGGACACGGTGGTACGACAGGAGGTTGCCCCCGTGTTTTGCTATGCCATTCGACAGGTTAATCCTTATTTCGCGCCATCAAAAAAAGCCTGTACCTGTGTGCGGCATACCATGCCCACCAGTGTACCTACACACAATACACGATAGGAAATATATACCATTATGCCCGACTGGATTTTGTTCAGTCGGGCATTTTTGCGTTCTCTTATAAAAATAATTTTAAAAACTTTGCTCAAATCTTTGGCATATTTCAAATCTCGTTGTTGAGGGTTTATGAAAGGGGAAATCATCACCCGCTTTCGCGGTTGCGAAAGGAGGTGAGAACATGAATGAACCCACCCGCACCGAGTGGCAGATACGTTGTGCGTTTAACGGGTTTTGCAAGCGGGCGTTAAAACATGAAGCTATCAACGCCCACAAGCAAAACCGAAAGCACCAGCTACGGGAAGTGACGTTTTCAGACCTTACACCACATGATGAAAACCAGCTTTATACGCTCGATACCTATTTCGAGAATGAAGCCGCAAAAGCCTTTAACGTGGGAGGAAAGAAAATCACGCCAAAGTTGCTGGCCGACGCACTACATACTTTGCCGGAGGACAAGCGCAAGACTGTTTTGCTGTACTACTTTATGGAAAAGAGCGATGTGGAAATCAGCGCAATGCTGGATATTCCGCGCAGCACGGTACAGTACCGACGGACAAGCTCTTTTGAGCTACTAAAACGATTTTTGGAGGAACACGCTGATGAATGGGACGAATGGTAACACCGTACAGGACGAACGCGGCTTGTTGCCTTACCCGGTCATCATAGCCGCAACAAAGGGCGACCCTGACGCTATGGCACTTGTCATGAAGCGTTACGAGAGTTATATAGCCGACCTGTCTATGCGAAAGCTCCGCGACGAGCGCGGCAATAACTATTTCGGCATAGACGGCGACATACGCGACCGCTTACGGTCAAAGCTCATGCAGGCCGTCCTTTCGTTTAAGGTTTAGCTGCTCCCGGCTGCGTCCCCTTTCCGCAGCCGCAATGCTAACCTGAACAACCCGCACCTTGACAAAGAAAGCACGCAAGATAACGGCGGCGCAGTATAGGGCAAATCGGATACATTCGGTTTATGCCGAGCCGTGCGGCGGGTGCGCCACGACCTCAATTATGAGAGAGCGACCCACACCAACACCGCAATGCAAGCATGGCAGCTTGCGGGCAAGGACGCACAAGCCGCAATAATGATACTCCCTTATAGCCACAGTCCGAGCGTTAA
>DHNF01000175.1 GCA_002409375.1 Ruminococcaceae bacterium UBA5423 | reverse complement strand
TTCCAACCATGAAACCCAAGGAATAGGACGCCATTAGAGATTGCGAGTGGAAACCCGAAGACCTTGTTTGCTAAAACCAAAGAAACAAAAATGCAATAGAAAGCAGGAATGTTTTATGGCAAGGGAATGGGCATTAAGAGGAGTGAGTGAGGAGGAGCTAAAACCTCACCCAAAACCGGAGCCCCCGAAAACTCCCCGTGGCAAGCTTGCTAATTACTGGTATCATTATAAGTGGCATACCATTGCTACAGTTGCCATATCAATTGTGTTAACTGTAATGATTTGGCAGCTTGTAACACGAGATGACCCGGACTATAGGCTGGTTATCGCCACAAATAGCTATGTTTCCCAGCAGGCGGCAGACAAGATTGAAGCTGCGTTTGAGGCATACGGGCGGGACATTGACGGCGACGGCAAGGTAGAGGTGTTCGCCGAAGTCATAACGCTTGGCGGCGATATGCAATATGGCATGGCAAATCAAACAAAGCTGATTGCACATTTGTCTACTGCCGATATGATGTTTTTTGCATTTGACAAGGAAACTCTTGAGAAAAATATAAAGGCACAAGAAAAAGACGGTTTTAAGTTTTTTGCCCCAATTGAGGTTGAGGTTGATGGGCTGGAAGACGAAGGGCGGTACTGGAACTGGAAAAACAGCCCTTTGCGAGATGATAAGGCTATGGAGGGCATGCCAAAAGACTTATATTTTGGCGTGCGCAGCATATCCGGCACATCCGATAAAAAAAGCAGTAAAGAGCTGCATGATCAAAGCATGGAGCTGCTTAGGGCCTTTTTGACGGATAAAAAGCTGAAAGAATAAAAGTTAATTAATGCATAGTGGAAGGAAAGAATTTTTATGCGCAGCAATCTTATGAAGAAAGGCGCATCCCGCGCGCCCCATCGTTCATTATTAAAGGCGTTGGGTATTACAGATAACGAAATGAAGCGTCCGTTTGTAGCGGTTGTCAGTTCAAAAAGCGACTTTATACCGGGACACACACATCTTGATACAATTACAGATGCTGTTGAGGCTGGTATTCGCAATGCCGGCGGAGTGCCTTTCAGGTTTGACACAATCGGCGTTTGCGACGGTTTGGCTATGAACCATAAGGGCATGAAATATTCGCTGTGTTCGCGCGAGCTGATAGCCGATTCTATCGAGGTTATGCTGACCGCTCACCCGATGGACGCTGCTGTTTTTATACCCAATTGTGATAAAATTGTGCCGGGAATGCTAATGGCCGCATGCCGCGTTAATATTCCATCAATTTTTGTGAGCGGTGGTCCAATGATGCCGGGAGTCAGCGGCAATCGCCGCCTAAGCCTTACAGATATGTTTGAGGCTGTGGGGGCGTGTGCTACAGGCCGCATGAGCGAGAATGAATTGCATGAGCTTGAGGACAAGGCTTGTCCAGGTTGCGGTTCGTGTTCCGGCATGTTTACCGCAAATTCTATGAACTGCCTGACTGAGGCAATAGGAATGGCATTGCCCGGTAATGGTACAATTCCGGCAGTCGATGCTGCCCGTATTAGGCTTGCAAAGCAAACAGGCGAGCAAGTGATAAAGTTACTTGATAAAAACATTCGTCCTTTAGATATACTTACACCCAAGGCTTTTGAAAATGCGTTGCGTGCAGATATGGCGATAGGATGCTCATCAAACACAGTATTGCATATTACCGCAATTTCGTATGCTGCAGGTTGCCCAATATCTCTTGAATATATTGATGAGATTGGCAAAACCACTCCGCAGATATGCAAGTTGAGCCCCGCATGTGAGGTGTTTATTACCGATTTAAACAATGTAGGCGGTATACAGGCAATGCTTAAAGAGCTTGATAAGGCAGACTTGCTACACCGGGATATCCTGACTGTGTCAGGCACAGTCGGAGAAAGGTTAGACAAGGCAACACAAGCCGACGGCGAGGTTATCCGCAGGCTTGACAATCCGCACCGCAAAGACGGCGGCATTGCAATATTGTTTGGCAATTTGGCAAAGGAGGGTGCCGTAGTCAAGCAGGGTGCAGTCAAACCCGAAATGATGGTGCACAGCGGACCGGCGCGGGTGTTTGACAGTGAGGAACAAGCCAACGACGCGATACTCGGCGGAAAAATCAAAGCAGGCGATGTTATAGTTATTCGTTATGAGGGACCAAAAGGAGGTCCCGGAATGCGTGAAATGCTGTCCCCAACCGCAAATATTGCCGGCATGGGACTTGATGACAGTGTTGCCCTTATTACCGACGGACGGTTTTCAGGTGCAACGCGAGGCGCCTCAATCGGGCATATATCGCCCGAAGCTGCATCAGGCGGCATAATAGCGCTTGTCGAGGACGGAGATCCTATATCCATAGATATTCCAAACCGCAAGTTGAATTTGCTGGTAGAAGATACGGTACTTGAAAAACGGCGCTCGGCATGGATAGCCCCTGTACAAAATCTTTCGGGTTATGCCAAGCGGTACGCGCAGCATGTTACAAGTGGGTCAACCGGCGCAGTATTTGATGATATGCTCTCATAAACTTTATATTTTACTATTTATGCGTCAGGTTGCTGTAAAAGCGCATTTTCAATTATCGACGGCCATTTATCTTCAGTTATCCCTGAGTTGCGCTCAAAGCGTGCAAGGTATTCAATGTTGCCGTTTGTGCCGTGAATCGGGGATACTGTCATTGCACTTAGATAAATATTGCTGCGCGCCGCCGCATGGGCTATTGACAGCAAAAGAGGCGGCAAATCATCGGGGTTATTTATGATGCCGTTTTTGCCAACCTGATGCGGTGCTGCCTCAAACTGAGGTTTTATCAGGCAAACGCAGCAACCGTCAGGTTTTAAGATGGCGTCAATTGCGGGAAAGATTTTTTTTAGCGATATGAAAGAAACATCAGCGGTGACCATATCGCAATAAGCACCAAGCTTATCGGCCGTTAAATATCGGGCATTAGTACGCTCGAGCACGGTGACGCGCTTATCCTGGCGCAGCTTCCATTCAAGTATACCGTAGGCAACATCAACTGCGAACACATGCGCTGCACCGTGCATTAAAAGGCAGTCTGTAAAGCCGCCGTTACTCGCTCCAATGTCGCAAACCGTAAGACCGGTGACGTCAAGCTTAAAAGACATTAACGCCTTTTCAAGCTTCAAACCAGAGCGGCTTGCGAATTTTTTTTGTTTTTCTTTAATAACCGGTGTTGCATTTTGGTCAACCTGTTCACCGGGCTTGTCTGTTATAACATCGTCTAACATAACTCTACCGGACATAATAAGTGCAGCAGCCTGCTGCGTTGATATGCCGAGTTTGTGTGATACTAATTTGTCAAGTCGTATGGTTTGTGACATAGTATACCTCTTTCAGTTTACCATAATTTTATTCGATTGTAATTTAGTTGCACAATGTTGTCAAATACGATTTATACTAATATTTTAGGGGGATAGGCAATGTCCAACCTTTTATCTCGTATCAAAAATAAAATAAATGATAATCAAGACTATGGAAAATTGGCAGGAATTGTTGGCATTGTTTTAAACCTTGTTTTATTTGGTGCAAAGCTTGCGGCAGGACTGTTGTCGGCAAGTGTTGCGATTATGGCCGATGCTTTCAACAACCTGTCAGATGCAGGATCATCGATTGTAACGCTTGTCGGTTTTCATATGGCGTCTGCACCGCCCGATAAGGAGCATCCGTTTGGGCATGGGCGAATGGAATATATATCTGCTATGGTAATTGCAATTATGATTCTTTTTGCCGGATTTGAGCTTTTTAAAACATCAGTGGAAAAAATAATTAGCCCCGAAAAGACCGATTTTGGATTGCTGACAGTTGTAATCTTGACTGCATCAATTATTGTAAAACTATGTCTGGCGATGTTTTACAGCAATATTGGCAAAAAAATTGATTCACAGTCATTAAAAGCAGCTGCGTTGGACAGCCGCAATGATATGATATGCACCTTTATTGTTCTTGCGGCTGCTGTGCTGGGGTGGCAGACAGGACTTATGATTGACGGTTATGTCGGCACTGTTGCTGCCGCATTTGTAATGTGGTCGGGATTTTCTGTGCTGCGTGATACTGTGTCACCTCTGCTTGGACAGGCGCCCGATCCCGAGCTTGTACAAAGCATTAAACAAACCGTGCTGGCACACGACGGCATTATAGGTGTGCATGATTTGATTGTGCATAACTACGGTCTGGGAAACAGAGTGGTATCATTGCATGCTGAGGTGTCCAGCGATGAAGATATGATGCGCAGCCATGATTTGATTGATTGCATCGAACAGGAGATTACTGAAAAATATAGTGCCGTCACTTGCATACACATGGACCCTATCGACACTAACGACGAGCGTGTCAGCGAATTTAGAGCAATTGTGGAGAATGTACTTGACAGCATTAACCCCGAGCTTAGCCTGCATGATTTTCGCGTTGTTTTTGGTGAAACTCACACTAATTTGATATTTGATGTGGTTGTACCGTTTAAATATAAGAAAACTAAAACATTGTGTGACGAGATTCAAGGCCGTGTATGGCAGACTGACCCGCGGCTGTTCATAGTTGCAACCATAGAACACAGCTATACTTAAAAATCGGATGTGAATTGTTTATGGCGGGGTATGTGATTTTCAATGGCTTTTGGAACAAGGAAGGTATACCGGACACAGTAGAGCGGCTAATTCATGCGGCTTCAAAGCGTGATGTAAAGTTGAAACCCTTGCCCAACTGCGAAGCTGTTTGTGAGCTTGGTCAAGGTGTTAGCGTGTCGGGCTTTGATGTGTGTGATTATGCATTGTTTTTGGATAAAGATATAAGGCTTGCCCGTGCTCTTGAAACGATTGGTGTCAGGATATACAATTCGTCCGATACGATAGCCGTGTGCGATGACAAAGCAGCAACGCATTTGAAACTTGCGGCAGAGGGGATACGCATGCCACGCACGCTTGTGGCACCAATGACATACCAACACATGGACGAACAACCCTCACAAACTTTTTTAAAATTAGCGGAAAAAAAACTTGGATTTCCGATGGTTGTAAAGGAGTGTTATGGTTCGCTGGGAGGTCAGGTGTATATCGCCTATAATGACGATGAATTACGCGCACTGACCCGCCGCATGGCGGCACGCCCTTTTATATGCCAACAGTATATTGCGTCAAGTGCAGGAACGGACATTCGCATATATGTGGTGGATAATAAGCCAATTGCTGCGATGCGCCGTTATTCAAAGTCTGATTTTCGTGCAAATATTGGCAGTGGGGGAACCGCACAGGCATATAAGCCGACAGATGAAGAAAATGAACTGGCTGTCACATGCTGTAAAATATTAGGTGCTCAGTTTGCGGGCGTTGACTTGTTAACCGACGAGCATGGAAAGCCTTTATTGTGTGAAGTTAATTCCAATGCCCATGTGTCGGCAATCACGCAATGCACCGGAATTGATGTAGCCGGTGCAATTGTCGATTTGGTGTTTGCAAAAGAAAAGCAAAGATAATTTATATTAAAGTC
>DHNF01000102.1:1515-7824 GCA_002409375.1 Ruminococcaceae bacterium UBA5423 | reverse complement strand
ATGCAGTTCATACGGCCCAATTATCTGCTCGGTTTTCTGTGAAATTACACCGTTTTTGGGTGGTATCAGTTCGGGACTGACAGGTGTTATTAGAATATCGGTCAAAGACGCGCCCGTTGTGCCGCCCAAACGCCGAGCTTCATATGAAACAACATGGCGCACAAGAGTTTTCGGAATCGAAATATTGACACTGTACATAGACATATGGTCGCCGTTAAAGGTGGACCAGCCAAGAGCCGATTCCGACAAATCTCCCGTACCGATTACCAACCCGTCAACACTGTTTGCCAAATCCATAAGCACCTGCGTGCGCTCCCGAGCCTGTGCGTTTTCGTATGTGGTATCAAACGATCCGTTGTGCCCGATGTCGTTTAAATGCTGTGTGACAGCATTGGTGAGATCAATTTCATGCAGTGTCGTTTTGCATGATTTGGCAAGCGTGCGTGCATTGTTCAGCGTGCGTCCGGTTGTGCCAAAGCACGGCATTGTAACAGCATGAATATCACGGCGGTTTTTTTGAAGCATATCAAATGCCCTTATGGTAACAAGCAGTGCTAACGCAGAGTCCAGCCCGCCCGACAAACCGATTACGGCACAACCGCCAGTATGTTCGAGCCGCTTTGCAAGCCCTGTTGACTGAATATTAAGCATTTCTTCGCAGCGGCTTTCAAGCAAGCTGTTATCATCGGGCATAAACGGTTCAGGTTTTATTTTTCGTGACAAGTCAAGCTCGGTAACAGGCAATTCAAACTCGACTTCCGGCATAGTAAGACTGTTTGTGAACGTTGTCATTCGATGCCTATCATATACAAGATGCTTTAAATCAATCTCGGAATAAATTATTCCGGTGGTGAAACGGTTGCTTTCGCAAAGCATAGTTCCGTTTTCAGATATGACGTTGTGCCCGGAAAAAACAAGATCTGTTGTTGACTCACCCTGCCCTGAGTTTGCAAATATATATGCACAAATTAAACGCGCCGATTGCATATTTACAAGCTGGCGGCGGTAATCAGGCTTGCCTATGCTTTCGGCACTTGCTGCCAAGTTTGCAATAATCGTTGCACCTGCCTCGGCCAGCTTTTGTGAAGGTTGGCTTGATGACCACAAGTCCTCACATATTTCAACCCCAAGACGCAAATTTGGAATAGTGCTGCATTTAAAAATGCGGTTACGGCTCATTCCAGTATGCTGTTTAGCATAGGTGAGCTCTGCCGCATCGTCGGTTGCGGGGGCGAAATAACGTGATTCATTAAATTCAGCATGTGATGGCAGATATGATTTGGGAACAAGTCCAAGCAATTTGCCGCGCCAGCATACAGCGGCACAGTTGTAAATTGATGAACCAACTGCAACAGGCACACCCACAAGAATTACGGCATTTAAATCCATTGTACGATTTAATATATAATCGACAGCGTTTTCTGCAGCAGACAGCAATGTCGGCTGAAAAAACAAATCGCCGCATGTATATCCCGTAACACACAGCTCGGGAAACACTATTAAAGCGGTGTTAGGCGGAGCCGATAATGCAATGTTGGTAATTTGCTCGGCGTTATAAACACAGTCGGCTACCCTTATTTTTGGTGTAGCGGCTGCGACGCGTACAAATCCGTCTATCATACACTCACCTCGTATATATATTTCAGTATTTATTATACAATTAGGTGCAATGTTTGTCCACTGGTTTTGACACTTTTGGGAAAACCGCGACTATGCGTGCAGTATATGCGTAATGGCTTGTATTTTTATGAATGATGACATATAATATCAAATAATATTTTTTATAGAAAAAGGGGTTCGCGACAGATGTCGAAAATACTTGTTGCGATGAGCGGAGGTGTAGACAGCTCTGTTGCGGCAGTGCTTTTGCGAGAGCAGGGGCATGAGTTGTGCGGCGTTACGCTAAAGCTTTATGAAAATGAAGATGTCGGCGGTTGCTTATCCGGTCGAACGTGCTGCTCACTTGACGATGTCGAAGATGCAAGGCGTGCAGCTGCCCGATTGGGGTTTCGTCATGTTGTGTTTTCGTATGCCGAGGCTTTTAGAAACGATGTTATGACGCGGTTTGCCGACGAGTATTCTGCCGGCAGAACCCCAAACCCCTGTATAGACTGTAATCGCTTTATAAAATTTCCAAAACTGCTGCAACGCGCGCGCTTGCTTGGAATGGATGCCATTGCAACCGGACATTACGCAAGAATTGAATACGATGATAGTGTTGGGCGATGGATGCTCAAAAAGGCACGCGATGAATCAAAAGACCAGACATATGTGCTTTATGCACTGACTCAGGACGAGCTTGCACATACATTTTTTCCATTAGGGAAACTGCTTAAATCCGAGGTCAGGAAAATTGCGGAGCAATATGAGCTGTCCAATGCTAACAAGCCCGACAGCCAGGACATATGCTTTGTTCCCGACGGTGATTATGCTAATTTTCTTGAACAAGTGATGGGCGCCGCCGTGAATGAGGGCGATTTTGTGGACAGTGAAGGTAACGTGATAGGCCGGCATAAGGGGCACCACAGATACACTATTGGACAGCGCAGGGGACTGGGTGTGGGGTTTGGCGAACCTCGATATGTGATAAAAAAAGATGCTGACAAAAACACTGTTACGCTTGGTCGCAAACAAGAGCTTTATAGCGACGGGTTTGATGTTGGTGAGGTCAACTGGATTGCGGTTGAACAGCTGGACAAGCCGATGCCGGTTGCCGTCAAAACACGGTATCATCAGCCCGAGACAGGTGCAACACTCTATCCTCGCGATGAAGGCAGAGTGCATGTGGTATACGACCGGCCGCAAAAGTCTTCTGCAGCCGGACAATCGGCAGTATTTTATAAAGGCGATATAGTTGTTGGCGGAGGAATAATAATATAATGCGTAACCGAAAGGCGGATTATTATGAAATTGCGTGAGATGCAAGACCAAATAATGAGCTTAAAAAAAGAAAAAGATGTGTACATTTTAGCTCATAGTTATCAGGCCAGGGAAATTGTGGAAATAGCGGATTTTGCGGGTGATTCGTTTCAGCTAAGCGTTATGGCACAAAAGGCACCGCAGAAAAATATTTTGATGTGCGGTGTGCGGTTTATGGCTGAGACTGTTAAAATATTGTCCGAACACAAAAGAGTGGTTTTGGTTAATCCTCTTGCGGGCTGCCCAATGGCAGAGCAGATGGAGCCCGAAATGATAGAGTATTTTAAAGAGAAAAATCCCGGATACACAGTTGTGGCTTATATCAATACTACGGCTGCTTTGAAAACGGTATGTGACGTCTGCGTTACCTCTTCGACGGCCGTAAAAATTGCGAATAAAATTCCGAGTAATCGCATTTTATTTATACCCGACTGCAACCTTGGCGATTATATTAAAAAACAGGTGCCCAATAAGGAAATACGGTTGCTGCAGGGCGGATGTCCCATACATGCGGCAGTAAAGCCCGGCGAAGTAGATGAGGCTAAGGTTAAGTATCCAAACGCACTTGTACTTGTTCATCCCGAATGCCGTCCAGAAGTTGTGGAAAAGGCCGATTATGTCGGTTCAACCTCTGGGATAATGGAATACGCAAAAAAATCAAGTAATCGAGAATTTATAATAGGTACAGAAAACAGCATAGTCGAGCATTTGCAGTACATGTGCCCCGATAAGATATTTTATCCATTGTCAAAAGAATTGATATGCCCTAATATGAAGCTGACAACACTGGTGGATGTGTTGCGTGCGCTTAAAGGACAAGGCGGTGAGGAAATAACATTGCCCTCGCAGACCATTAAAAAGGCACGCCGGTGCATCGACGAAATGATGAAATTGGGAGAATAATTAACATAAAGATCCCACCCGCATTACATTTTCAAAAATGGCGGGTGGGTTTTTTGTTATATACATGCAATTGTAGGGAACGCCGTCCCCGGCGTTCCGAATGAAAAAGACAGTAGGGAGCGCCGTCCCCGGCGTTCCGAATGAAAAAGGCAGTAGGGAACGCCGTCCTCGGCGTTGAGTTGATGCGTGCAAATGTATAAACATACAATTATAAATGTATATACTGCATATTCTACCACAAGTGCATGCATTAATAAGGCATGGACAATATGGAATTTATGCAATTAAACAAAAATATGTATATAGAATAAATATACACAAACATTGCTTGCAAACTTTTGAGCTTACGGGTATAATAGTAACAATAAAAAAATGGTAACACCTTTTTGGAAAGTGAGATGTTTTTAGATGGAACGTATAAAAAAAGTGGTTCTCGCGTATTCCGGAGGCTTGGATACTTCTATAATCATTCCGTGGCTTAAGGAAAATTATGAGGGATGCGAGGTCATTGCGGTTGCGGCGGATGTTGGGCAAGGAAAAGAGCTTTCGGGACTTCGCGAAAAGGCTATTAAAACCGGCGCATCAAAGATTTATATTGAGGATTTGCGTGACGATTTTGTTAATGAGTTTGTTTTTCCGACACTTAAAGCAGGAGCGGTTTACGAAAACCAATATTTGCTCGGCACATCATTTGCACGGCCGATTATTGCAAAGCGCATTGTCGAAATTGCACTGGCTGAAGGTGCAGATGCAATTGCGCATGGGTGCACCGGCAAGGGCAACGACCAAGTGCGGTTTGAGCTGGCAATAAAAGCATTTGCGCCCAAAATGAAAATCATCGCTCCGTGGCGTATATGGGATATTAAGTCCCGGGAGGATGAAATTGTATATGCCGAAAAAAGGAATATACCCTTGACTATCAACCGTGAAACCAATTATTCCAAGGATAAAAACCTTTGGCATTTGTCACATGAGGGGCTTGATCTTGAAGATCCTGCAAACGAGCCCGATTATGATGCAATTTTGGAGCTTGGGGTGTCACCAGAAAAAGCTCCCGATGCCCCGACTTATATTACACTGTCGTTCGAAAAGGGCATTCCAACCGCATTAGATGGCATTAAGATGGACGGCATCAAGCTTATCGAAAAGCTAAACGAGCTGGGCGGTGCCAACGGTATCGGTATTGTAGATATGGTGGAAAATCGCTTAGTGGGCATGAAAAGCCGCGGCGTATATGAAACTCCGGGTGGCACGATTCTTTATAAGGCGCATCAATCACTTGAAACAATTACTCTGGACCGAGATACTCAGCATTACAAGCAGCAGATGGTTGCGGGTAGGTTTAGTGAGCTTGTATATTATGGCCAATGGTTTACACCATTAAGGGAGGCATTGTCGGCTTTTGTGGACGAAACACAAAAGTGCGTGACAGGCGATGTAAAACTAAAGCTTTATAAGGGCAATATCATTCTTGCAAGTGTCACCTCGCCCTATTCACTGTATGACGAAGAGTTTGCCACTTTTGAAGACGACGATGTTTATGATCAGGCCGATTCACAAGGGTTTATTAATCTTTTTGGACTTCCGATAACGGTTGGGGCTTTGAAACAAGGCAAATGAGGTGTCACATATGAAACTATGGAGCGGCAGATTTTCAAAGCAGGCGGATTCTGTTACAGATGATTTTAACTCCTCGATATCGTTTGATTCACGAATGGTAAGAGAGGACATTGCAGGCAGCATTGCTCATGCCGCAATGCTTGCAAAGCAGGGAATCATATCAAAAATTGATTCAAAAGCAATTCAGAATGGGCTGTCCGACATTCTTGCGGATATAGACGAGGGCAAAATTTCGATTGACATGAAATCAGAGGATATCCACACATTTATTGAATCAGAGCTGACGGCACGGATAGGCGATGCGGGCAAGCGTCTTCATACCGGACGCAGCCGCAACGATCAGGTTGCACTTGATTTAAGGCTGTATATTAAAAATTTTTCCGCATCTTTACGCCAACAGATATGTGAATTGATTGCCGCTTTGTGTGAGATTGCCGAAAAGCATGCAAACACCGTAATGCCGGGATATACTCATTTGCAGCGTGCGCAGCCGATTACATTCGGTCACCACTTAATGGCGTATACGGAAATGTTTTTGAGGGACATTGACAGACTTGACGATGCAGCCAAGCGCATGGATGTGTCGCCGCTTGGCAGTGGTGCGCTGGCATCGACCACCTATTCGTTAGACAGAGAGGCGGTTGCACACTCTCTTGGTCTTAGTGGTGTTACACATAACTCGCTTGATGGTGTTTCGGATCGAGATTTCGCAATTGAAATGGCGGCGGTTATGTCACTTGTTATGGTGCATTTGTCTCGCTTTTCCGAAGAAATTATTTTATTCAGTTCATGGGAATTTAAGTTTATTGAGTTGGATGATGCTTTTTCAACCGGTTCGTCAATTATGCCGCAAAAGAAAAACCCCGA
>DHNF01000102.1:706-1280 GCA_002409375.1 Ruminococcaceae bacterium UBA5423 | reverse complement strand
AGGATATGCAGGAGGACAAGGAATCCTTATTTGATGCTTTTGATACGGTGAGCATGTGCCTTACAGCTTTTATTCCAATGATAAAAACAATGCGCGTTTTGACACAAAATATGCGTGCTGCTGCAGCGGGCGGGTTTATCAATGCCACCGATTGTGCCGACTACCTTGTGGGCAAGGGAATGCCTTTTCGCGATGCTTACAAGATTACAGGCTCGCTTGTGGCACTTTGCATTGAAATGGGATTGACGCTTGAAACTTTACCGCTCGATCAATATCGCAGATTGTGCGGTTTGTTTGATGATGATATATATGATGCTATTTCTCTTGATAAATGTGTTAATAAGCGATGCGTTTACGGAGGTCCATCACCCGAAAATGTGCAAATGCAGGTGTGTCGTGTGCGCGAGATATTAAAATCCTGGTAAACGGTGCGATGAGGGCATCACACCCTACAAAATGTAAAATATACAATTGTAGGGAACGCCGCCCCCGGCGTTACGATTGATTGGAGGAATTCGTGTAATGGTTAAGGCTGGTGTTATAGGTGCAACGGGATACGCCGGTGTCGAGTTGT
>DHNF01000102.1:0-550 GCA_002409375.1 Ruminococcaceae bacterium UBA5423 | reverse complement strand
CCGGTGTCGAGTTGGTGCGGCTGTTGTTGCGCCACCCACATGTAAATGTCACTGCCATAAGCTCGGTTTCGTTTGAGGGACAGCCTTTGTCAGAGGTGTATCCATCTTTTAATGATATTTGCGATATGATTTGCGGCTCTGCAGACGAAGTTATAGACGCTTGTGATGTGGTTTTTGCCGCTCTGCCCCACGGTTTGTCGCAGGATACTGCTGCGGCCTGTGTAAAAGCGGGTAAGAAATTCATAGATTTGGGAGCAGATTTCAGACTGGACAGCCCCGATGATTACCGTGAGTGGTACAAATGCGAGTATAAATATCCCGAACTTCACGATATTGCGGTTTATGGTATACCTGAGCTGTTCCGCGGCGATATTGTGGGCAAAATGGTAGTAGGAAACCCCGGCTGCTATCCCACAAGCGTGGCATTGGGATTAGCACCTGCTTTAAAGGCCGGTATCGTAAAGACAGATGGCATAGTGATAGATGCAAAATCCGGTGTTACCGGTGCGGGGCGCAAGCCGACCAAGTCAACGCATTTTCCTGAATGCAA
>DHNF01000137.1 GCA_002409375.1 Ruminococcaceae bacterium UBA5423 | reverse complement strand
ACAACCCCTGACGGATTAGGGAAAGGAACAATCCAATTTTGGACGGGCCGATGGTCTGAAACGTGATGGCCATCATGTGTACAGCCAAAGGCCGGGCAGAGCGTAGCCTGAGAAATCAGCGGCCATTTTCCTAATTCCGCAGACAGCGGAACACGGGTGAACAGCAAAGTCAGAGGCTCCGCCAGAAGAACATGCATACCTGCTACAACGGCTGATACCCCTGCATGAAGCCCATAACCACACACCGGGAGCGCACAGGACGGCGCCCGCAAACATGGAAAATCCGATAATCGTGGTCACCGGCACCGGGAACTATGGGCGGTATTCCAGCCCCCAAGCCCGGAACCCATTACATAGACAGCCATGATTATTATAGCACCTACCGCCAGACTTGAAAAGGGGATTACTATATTATAAAAGCATACAAATATAATATTGACCGGTCGGTCTGTTAATGGTATACTTAACATTATAGACTAAGCGGTCTGTAATGTAAACTATGGGGCGATACAATGAAACATGAGGAAAAGAACCTGCAAAACACGGCAAAAGAAGTATATAGCATCATGATACCGCACTTGCGGCGGCCGCGGCTGTTTTAGCGGGCCGCCAGCTTTGCGCAAACACCGATGATTCATCTGTGGCGTAAGCTGTATTTCACCGGCACGATGGTGGTCGTACCGGTGAAATACATGCCGTGTTATTAACGAAAGGTGGCAGAATCAACTTGATTATAGAGAGAAAAGCAAAAATCAATATTGACGAATTTAAGTTTGGGGCCGAGCTTCTTAGCCTCCCGGCAGATGAAATTCGAGAAGCAATGAAAAGTATGATTGTAATGCAGCAGGTTTACAACGCCGCAATCCGAGAAGTCAGTGCAAAAATTGAAATATTAGATGACGAATTCCATGTAAAATTCGCGCATAATCCCATTCATCACATAGAAAGCAGATTAAAACAGCCTCAAAGCATTAGGGAAAAGCTGCTTAGGAAAGGAATTGCGCCGGATATGAAACTTGCGCCCGAGCATATTATGGATATTGCGGGAATACGCGTTATCTGCTATTACATAAGCGATATTTATACCATTGCGGAGTTATTATTAAAGCAGGATGATATAACGCTGATTAAGCGTTCTGATTATATAAAAAACCCGAAACCAACCGGCTACCGCAGTTTGCATTTGGTATTATCCGTGCCTGTGTTTTTATCAGAGGGAATAAGAAATGTCCCGGTAGAGGTGCAAATTCGCACCATTGCTATGGATTTTTGGGCAAGCCTTGAACATCAGCTTAAATATAAGTCGGATATCACAGTAAAAGATGATTTGCAGCGGGAGCTTGCCGAGTGTGCAGAAAGCATCACTGCCATTGACGAAAAAATGCAAAGCATTTATTTTCGATTGAATTCAAAATTGGAGTGAAAGTCAAAAAGCAGAGAGATTGAGGCAGTTTATTGAATTAACACAATGTACCATTATGCTCAATATTTATTATTGCAAGCCGGGTCTTTATTTGGGTGGCGGCCGGAAAATATTATTTTGATCTGACGGCGTTTAAACATACAAATTTCAGCTTTGCAGATGCCAATATCGCAAATGATCCATATTGCGAAATGCGATGAGAGAGTGATTACTATAAAGAAAATATTTAATCAAAAAACTTTGTTCGGTTTTATTTTTATTACCATGGTGCTTTCTAACATATTTGTATCGGTAAGAATTTTTCACGCGCCAACCGTTGCCGGCCCGGGGGAACTCAACGTAAGAGTTAAGGGCGATTACACTCTGATGCTGCTGGAATGTATTTTTGGGACGCTTGCATTGCTGCTGCCTAGTTTTATCGAAAAACGGTTCAAAATTGTGATACCATCGGGTGTGATTGTAGCTTATGCTGTATTCCTCTATTGCGCAATTTATTTGGGTGAGGTGCGCTCCTTTTACTACAGTGTACCGTATTGGGATACGATTTTACATACATTCAGCGGGGCCATGCTTGGCGCACTGGGTCTGACGCTTATCAGTTTCTTAAATAAGACTGATAGAATCCCGGTATATCTTTCGCCTTTGTTCGTGGCTATTTTTACTTTTTGCTTTGCAGTTGCGTTAGGTGTTGTCTGGGAAATATACGAGTTTACTATAGATAGTTTATTTTTAACCAACATGCAAAAATACGCGCTTGAAAACGGAACGCCGCTCATAGGACGGGCCGCTCTCGTGGATACAATGAAAGACTTGATTGTTGACTGCATAGGAGCGCTTGCGTTTTCAATTTTTGGGTACATATCTCTTAAAAGTAAAAAAGAATGGCTGCAGCTGCTGCAATAAATACTTATAAATTAAGTCAACGGGGCACCAGATGAAGGAGAAATGTCTAAGCGAATGCCGGAAGGGGGGACCCCGAGGCTGGAACACAGGTATTTCGAGCAGCCGGTTCGGCGCCTGGATTGACTCCAGAGGCGCCGCTTTTTATGTCAATGGCTTGCGCCGGGTTTAAATTATGGCCCTTTGCCAGCGTCCCAATAACTGCCCGAAGTCCGGGCCGGGCCGCTAAAGCATAGCGGCCCCGGTCGTCGTTCCACGTCTTTCTACATTCATTAACCCGTAAACTCTGCGGAGCAATTCGCAAACACGATGAGAAGAGAAAAAATAACGGGCAAATCATTCTAAGTGGGGGCCTGTGGTAAAACTGGCTGATTATAGTAAAAACAATGAACTTTTATGCATTATATTCGTCTAAATGCTAAACAACTCATTAAAACATGAATGAGCAAACAATACTTGGGGAGTGCGAAGCAATGAAAAAAATACTATTACTACTTATTTGTGCGGTTATAGCATTTAGTTCAGCATGTGCAAAATCAGATTTACCGAAAAATAACGACACCAGCACAAATGAAAACCAAACTATTGCGCCTGACTATGACATTGAAAATAAACCTCAAACTACACCCAAAGCCACATCTGAAGTAGACCCGGAGGAAACGCCGGCGGCAAAACCGCAGGAGACGCCGGCGGCAAAACCGCAGGAAACGCCGGCGGCAAAACCGGAGGAGACGCCGGCGGCAAAACCGGAGGAGACACCAGCGGCAAAACCGGAGGAGACGCCGGCGGCAAAGCCGGAGGAAACGCCGGAGACAAAACCGGAAGATAATATTCTTGAAGGTGAACTTGAAGATATAATTGAAAAGATATATTCGATTTCGGAAGTAGAGCTTCCTCAAACAGATTTAACAGAGGTGACATCTGAGAATTCAAAATATTTTCTTGGCACAGACAACATTGAATTTGCTGAAGCACTAGCTTCGGAACCGCTTATGGGTTCAACTCCCCACTCGTTGGTTTTGCTAAGGGCAAAGGATGGCGCGGACATAGATGAAATCAAAGCTGAAATAAAAAACAATGTTGACCCGAGAAAATGGATATGCGTAGGTGTTGATCCAGAAAAGGTGATTGTAGATAATATAGATAACCTTATAATTCTTATAATGGATAACGAATCTGAAAAATTGCATGAAGCTTTCTTATCTCTAAAAAAATAAAACTATTATGCAACAAGAGCTTTATTGCGTATTCTCCGGCATCCGGC
>DHNF01000122.1:14275-14479 GCA_002409375.1 Ruminococcaceae bacterium UBA5423 | reverse complement strand
TTTTAATGAGAATCAGTATAATACAAAAAAGGGCGGGATGAGATTCATCCCGCCCTATGCTCAAACGGCGTGGTGTCAAATCGTGCCGCTTATTTTATTGGTATTTCTGTTTATTCACATTTTCACTATTCGTTGTCGGCTTCGTTGCGGTTACTGTTGTCATAGATTTTGAACTGCTTGGTCGCTGATTTGATTGTGGGTTTG
>DHNF01000122.1:9454-14088 GCA_002409375.1 Ruminococcaceae bacterium UBA5423 | reverse complement strand
ATTGCGTTTATTGTTGTTTCCATTGTTTGTTTTGTTGCTCTTGTCTTTATCTTTGCCATTGCGCTGTTTATTACCGTTATTTTGGTTTTGAGAGGTTGTTTTTGTTCCTACGGTTGTTGTTTTGTTATCATCTTCTTTTTTGCCGTTGTTATTGCGGTTTTTGTTGCGCTTGGCCTCTTGCTTTGCCTTATCTGATTTTTTTGCAGCGTTTTTTATTTTCTTCGCAATTTCTTCATCTTTGATATCGTTCTCATTTTCTGAAATGCGTGACTTTAAAATTTCGTTTGCCTTTCTTATAATTTCATTTACCTTTGCGTCGGCGTACTGATCAACTGTAGCCGTCGGGTCAAGAACCTGAAGCATTTTAATCATTTTGTATTTACCGGGAGATATATCAAGTTCCTTAGCTTCGGTACGCAAGGACAACTCGGAGCAATCACCGTATACAGCAGCAAATATTTTCTTTGTCGACATTGCAAGACCAACGCCGCGTTCGCTTTTTTGCTGCAACTTTAAAGCCCTGTCCTCATCATCTGACTGTGCTGTGACAGAGATAACAGATGAGCCGTCGTCTGCAATATATTTTTGCTCTGCAGCTTGCTGAACAAGATTGTCTATTGCTTTATCTACCTGCATATTTTTGATGTTTTGGGCGGCATCCAATAAGCATTGGCCGTCCTCATTGGCAGCTTTTACGCTTACGACGCGGTTAAATAAATTGATGCCAAGCTCCACGCTGGGGTTAATGTCAAGACTTACATAATCTATTGGTGATTGATAATAGTGATACCCGCCAAGGATAACTGCACCGGCTGCAATTGCAATACAGGCAGCAATAAGTCCTTTTTTCATTGAGAAACCCATCCTTTTATTCTTCGTTATATTTTGCTTATCTACATTGCCAAGTGCTTGATATACCTTCATTTTTGTTCTGTCTTTTAGATCTTCATCAGCTTTTACACCATCAAGAAAATTGCAAAAACTATCCATAACAGCACTCCTCCTTTAAAATGTTTCTAAGTTTTGATTTGGCACGCCTTAAGTGCGTGTAAACAGTGTTTTCGTTTTGCTTTAATATTTCAGATATTTCGGGTATGGTCATCTGTTCATAGTAATGAAGGTATAAGACCTGACGATAATTGGGGGGCAATTTCATAATTACGGAAATCATTTCGCTTTGCCGTTCGGTTTCATACGGTATTTCGATATCGTCAATACTGACAACCTTTTTGTGCCACGAGCTTTTTAGAAGATCCTTGCATTGATTATAAGCAACTCGGCATAGCCAAGCTTTCTCATGCTGTTCATTTTTGAATTCGTCGATATGAAGCATGAACTTTAAAAATACCTCCTGAAATACATCCTCCACATCCGAATGGTTTTTGATATAAAGGAAGCAGATGCGGCGTACCATATCAGAGTACTTGTCCACGGCCGCTGAAACTTGCTCGTAAGAATACGATTGATCAATCGCCATTTGTTTGAGCCCCCTCTGTACTAAATACGAAATAAAATTAACATTCCGTTCAAAATTTTTGATAAAAAATAAAGTTTAGTAGTTTTAACTAATTTTGAGTATATTAAAGCATATATTATACCAAAATAAAAGAGCAACTATCATTTTTTAGCTTTAATCTTTACTATTAGCGTTGCTGATGCAGTCTTTAATTCATAGTAAGTGCTGCAATATTAGCCTTGCATTATGTTTAAATTGTAAGAAAAGAAAAACATTAGTAATATAAAAGATTTTTTCGGTATTTATCCTTGAAAAATATATAAGAATTGTGTAAAATGTATATAATGCCCGCATTGATTTATTTTGCGTAAGTATAAGGCATTTCTATGTTCTTGGTTTATTATATTAGAGCACTTAATTAAACAAAGAAGAGGGGAAAATTTTATGTCCAACAGATTATTCCAGGGTGTTGTTCATCAAATGAAAGACACCATTGACAGAACTATCGGTGTGGTTGATGAGACCATGTCGACAATTGCATGCAGTGATTTGGGTAGAATAGGTGAATCCTGTGATAGTATCGGCACCGAATCCTTTTCCACGCAGGAGGCTTTTATACGCGAAGGCTACACCTTTAAAACTTTCGGATCCCGTCCCAAAAGCGAGTATCTTTTGTTTGTTGAGGGGACTGATGAGCAGGCGGCAAAGTATGCATCGTTGCTTGCAATTTCGTTTGCCAGCATAAAGCAGTATTATGATGAAAAATATGACCGCAGCAATTTCGTCAAGAATGTTATCCTTGATAATATTTTGCCCGGGGATATTTACCTTAAAGCAAGAGAGCTGCGCTTTAACAATGATGCCAGCCGCGTCGCACTGCTTATTCGGATTTCATCGCGAAATGATATTTCTGCATATGATGTTGTGCAAAACCTGTTTCCGGACAAGAATAAGGATTTTGTCATAAATATTAACGAAAACGACATTGCTCTGATAAAGGAAATTCGCTCCGGGATTGATTCCCGTGATATTGAAAAGCTTGCTCGCTCGATCGTTGATACTTTGGGCGGGGAATTTTACACACAGGCCAACGTGGGTATCGGCACTGTTGTCGATAACATTAAGGACCTGGCCAGCTCATTTAAAGAGGCCCAGGTGGCGCTTGAAGTCGGCAAGGTTTTTGATACCGAAAAGTCAATCGTCAGCTATGACAATCTCGGCATTGCACGTCTTGTTTATCAACTGCCGACAACACTTTGCGAAATGTTCTTAAAAGAAGTGTTCAAAAAGGGTTCTATTGATTCACTCGACCAAGAAACACTGTTTACAATTCAGCGCTTCTTTGAAAACAATCTTAATGTATCCGAAACCTCCCGTAAGTTGTTTGTCCACCGCAACACGCTGGTTTATCGGTTGGAAAAGATCAAGAGGCTTACCGGGCTCGATTTGCGCGAGTTTGACGACGCGATAATCTTCAAAGTAGCACTTATGGTCAAAAAATATTTAATATCAAACCCAATTAAATATTGACGGCGCGGTTGGAGCATACCCTGCAACATTGTTTTACAAAGGGGTTAAGTCTGCAGTTGGTTATTTTTTAAACTTGAATTTAAAGCGGGCGGGGGGTAGTATGGAATAAGGACATCCGTTCGCTTTTTATTGGGTATTTGGTCAGTGGTATCCGGTTTAGAAAATAATTTACCGGCGGGCGCTGTCTTTGATTAGTCAATTGGGAGGTGTTCCTTTGATTGAATTCAAAGGGGTACATAAAACCTACGATAACGGTGTGAAAGCACTTAAAGATGTAAATATTATGATAGACAAAGGCGAGTTTGTTTTTATCGTGGGTGCGTCCGGAGCCGGCAAAAGTACTTTCCTCAAGCTTATGATGCGTGAAGAGGTGCCAAGTGCAGGTGAGGTCATAGTCAACGACTATAAGCTGTCAAAGGTTAAGCGGCGTGAGATACCTTATCTGCGCCGCACAATGGGCATTGTGTTTCAGGATTTTCGGCTAATCAACAATATGACAGTATTCGACAATGTGGCTTTTGCAATGCGTGTTACCGGATCTTCTTATCGCAATATACGCAAGCGTGTTCCCTACATTTTGGGGCTGGTTGGTCTTCAAAGCAAGGCAAGAAGCTTTCCGGCCGAGTTGTCGGGAGGCGAGCAGCAGCGCGTGGGTCTTGCCCGCGCTTTGGTTAATAATCCTTCGTTAATCATAGCGGACGAGCCCACCGGCAATATAGATCCCGAACTTTCCTTTGAGATAGTCGAGCTGTTGACCGAGATAAACCGCCGTGGTACCACAATACTGATGGTAACGCATGAACGTGACCTTGTCCGTATGTTTCATCATCGCGTTATCGAAATTCGTGACGGTTGTGTGGTTTCGGATGTCGCTGCAAGAAAGAGAACGGACAAAGCCGCATTTCATGAGGCGGGGGCGGTTGATGCAACCGGCATATTTCCCTCTGCAAAGCAAGGAGGAGAGATATGAACTTTAGCAGTGTCCGCTATTTAATACGCGAGGGGTTTCGCAACATATGGCAAAACCGACTTATGGCTATTGCATCCGTGGGTGTGCTTGTGTCCTGCTTGATTTTAACAGGCGGCGCTTATATGGCGTTTGTTAATATAGAACATATCTTCAAATGGGCATACGGACAAAATGTTGTTGTCGCTTTTGCCCGGGAGGATTGCACCGACGAACAGCTTGATACGCTTATGGATAAAATAAGTGGCATCACAAATGTTGAAAAAGTAAATTTCATATCAAAAGAGCAGTCTCTACTTAAATACAAGGATTCTATTCCAGATACACTTTATGAAGAAATGCAAGGGGAAAACAACCCTTATCTCGACGCATTTGAAATCACATTTGCAGATTTGGGAAAGTTTGACCAAACAATTACACAAATTAAGCAGATTCCTGAAATCGACAGCACTGTTTACAGTGAGGATATAGCTCATAAACTTACAAATATTCGGCAGATAGTGCTGATGGTTAGCTTGTGGATAATCCTGATGCTATTGATAGTATCATTATTTATAATTGCCAATACAATTAAGCTTACCGTTTATAATCGGCGGCTGGAAATATCAATCATGAAATCCGTCGGGGCAACCAATGCATTTGTTCGAATTCCATTTATGCTCGAGGGTATTGCACTTGGTG
>DHNF01000122.1:7720-9282 GCA_002409375.1 Ruminococcaceae bacterium UBA5423 | reverse complement strand
ACTTGGTGTTTCAGCCGGAGCAATTGCGTACGGTATTATTTATTTAATATACAGTAAGCTTTACGATGTTTTCAGTACAAGTATGATCGGAGGGCTTGTAAGCTTTAATTCGGTGTGGCATACGGTTCTTTTTGGGTTTATCGCTATTGGCGCGTGGACCGGAATGACGGGAAGTTTATTTTCGATGCGTAAGTATCTCAAAGACCGAGGAGGTATTTCTAATGTATTGTAGACAAGTGAAGCATCGCATTGTTGCTCTTGTTGTGGTTGCTGTTATTTTTTTGATGTCAACGGCTTCGTTTCCGGTGATAAAGGCAGGGGCAGCAACTCTTGAAGAAATGCAGGCAGAAAGTGAAAGGCTTAAGAAAGAGGAAAAGGAAATTGATGCGATCATCAACAGCCAGAAAAAAGACTTAGCCAATCAGCAAGCCTATAAGAATACCCTCGACAAAAAAATAAAAAATACCACAGCACAAATTGACCTTTTGATTGAGCGTATTAATACAATAAACGCCAACATCAATTCGATTAACAAAAAAATCGAACAAAAAGAGCAAGAAATCGCCCAAAAAGAGCTTGAAATCGATGAGCAGTTCGAGGCGCTTCGTATAAGACTGCGTGCCATATCCAAAACGGGAAATCTTACAGTGTTGCAAATGCTTATGGATACTGACAGTTATACCGATTATTTAATAAAATCCAAAATGATGGAACGCGTTGCACGCAACGATAAAAATCTGATGGACGAATTGGAGCGGGAAATTGAAAAGATAGAAGCAGACAAAGAAAAGCTTTATACCGATAAAACCGAAGTTGAAAAAATGCTTATCGATGCCGAGAAGTTAAAAAAACAATCGGACACGCAAAAAGCCGAGCTTGATGTTTTGCATGCCAAGGCAAACGCAGCATTAAAAAAGATACAAAGCACCAAAAGCAGTTATGAGCAAAAGCTTAGGCAAACAAAAAAAGAGCAGCAAGCTCTTGAAAACCAAATCAGACAAATTATCGACCAAAACAGCGGTGATGGTCAATATGGCAATGTCATGTTCTGGCCTGTTCCAACAGTGCGTAACATTTCATCGTTTTATGGTCCGCGTTGGGGCGGGTTTCATAAGGGAATTGATATTGCAAACGGAAGCATTCCGATTTATGGAGAGAATATTGTCGCGGCCGCCAGCGGCACAGTGATATATGCTAACTCTACATGGGTATGGGGCGGTGGCTACGGGTATTACATAATCATTGACCACGGCTTTGACAAACAAGGAAAAAGCATATCTACTCTTTATGCCCACTGCTCCAAGGTTTTTGCTCGTGTCGGTCAAAAAGTAGTTGGCGGTCAAACCGTGATTGCTCTGGCGGGGAATACCGGCAATGTAACCGGTCCTCATTTGCATTTTGAAGTTCGTGAAAACGGTACCGCGGTTGATCCAATAGGCAAGGGATATATTAAATTTAATCGTTAGAATAGGATTATTTAAAAATTAGGGATGCAGTATATTCATGTTGCATCCCTTTTTATACTGTTTCTTGTTAAAAAAATAGCTTTACAGGGATTTTTT
>DHNF01000122.1:2185-7464 GCA_002409375.1 Ruminococcaceae bacterium UBA5423 | reverse complement strand
TTAATGAGAATCAGTATTATAATATAAAAATATTTTTAAGCCCGGCTTTCACAAATTGACTGTGAGGGTATAGGGGTGTATAATACAAAAAACCCCTGCAAATACGGGTGGACAAAAATTTTTCTCAACCATATCAACCCTTATCGTGAATAGTACAATGGAAAGGCAAGGTTAGTGTATGAATAAAAAAATTTCGCTTGGTGCCGCCACTACATTTGTTATACTTGCTGTGGCACTTACAGTTACTGTGACTTGGGTAATTGCAATGCGTCAATTCAACTATAAATTAAAAAATGTAAGCCAGCGTCAGGCAATGTTTGATTATATAAACGAGGTAGACAAGCAAGTTCGCAATAATTATAACGGTGAAATTGATGAGGATTTGCTGCGTGCTTCTATTGCAAGGGGATATATCGCCGGTTTAAACGATCCGTATGCTGCATATTTAACCTCTGTTCAGTATAAAAAGGAGACTGAGCGGTTGTCGGGCAAATGGACAGGTCTTGGACTTGAAGTCACTCAGCTTGATAACGGTGCTGTTGTGATTTCGGCGGTTCACAAAAATTCACCTGCCGACAAAGCCGGTATTAAGAAAGGCGATGTCATCACTCAGCTTGACGGAAAAGAAGTCAGGGCGTCCGGGTTTGCACAGGCACGTTCAAAAATTGAAAGCGCCGACAAGGCTAAGCTTACGGTAAACCGTGATGATTCTCCGACAGCTTTTGAGATTTCGTCAAGCAGCTATACATTATCAAGCGTTGAAAGTCGGCTTATTGATACTACCGGGTATATCCGAATTTCTGCATTTTACAGCAATACACCTGACCAGTTCAGGACTGCATTTAACTCACTTGAGGAGAAGGGTGCAGAAAATTATATATTTGATTTAAGGTTTAACAAAGGCGGTGATCTTAGCGCGGCGCGTGCGGTGATCAGTACGTTAATACCCCGCGGCACATATGCGCGTTGTGTGTACCGTAATTCCACCGTTGATATTGAGTCTGACGGAACATTTGAAATAACAAAGCCAACCGTGACACTTGTAAACAGTGCTACTGCAGGAGAGGCTGAACTGTTTGCGGGCGTTTTGCAGCAGTTTAAAAAAACAACGGTTGTCGGGGTTAGCACAGCGGGACACGGAACAGTTCAAAAATATTACAAGCTGGCTGCTGATGGCGCTGCAATTAAAATTTCGGTCGCTTCCTTAATGCTTGCCGGTGGCGAGGGTATCGAGGGCAAAGGCATACAAACCGATGTATATGCAGCTATGCCGGCCGAGATGGAAAATCGCTTTGCATTTTTGACTGAAAAAAATGACCCTCAAATGCAGGCTGCGTTTTTGGCGCTAAAAGGCGGACAGCCGGATACCGAAAGAACCACCGGCACAGCGGCGGCTACAACCGAGCAAACACAAACACAGGCGACAAGCACCACTGCTTCACAATGATGCAAAAAGAAACGGCGCGATGGGGGCATCGCGCCCTATTTTTTAATAATTGTGAACGGGCGGCAACAGTTCGTACTACATCAAAAATGTGCCTAATATATTGTAGTACTTCGTAACATTTAAAACTTTGCATTGCGTAACCAACTACACTGATAAAAATTAATCGACCAAACAATGCACAATGCCTAAGACAGTGTTTCCTACATGATTTTAAATCCATAAATATATAGTTTAAAAATGTTGAAGCACTGCCTAAATTCTGGTATACTTATAAAACGACATATTTAGTATAAAAGGGGAATTGCTGATGAGGGTTACACTGTTGGCGCACACTCCACAGCCCGAACATACAGTTGCGGCAGCGGCCAAGCTATGCTATTCGCCTGCAACGATTGATGACTTGACCGATAGCCTTACTGATGAAAAAACTGCTGCTTTTGTGGACATGCTGTCTGAGATAGGGCATGAAAGTCCGATTGAGCATGCAACATTTACTTTTGGTATAGAGGGCGTATCCCGTTCTTTGCTTGCCCAGTTAACGCGCCATCGCATAGCGTCTTACAGTGTGCAAAGTCAGCGCTATGTGCGTGAAAGCAGCTTTGAATATGTTATACCGCCCGAGATTGGTGCACTGCCCGAAGCACGGGAAATTTATATTAAAGCAATGCAGGAGGATATGGCACATTATGAACGGCTGACAAATCTTTTGCGACAAAAACATTTAAAAGAGCTTTTAGAATGCGGAACTGACAAAAAAACGGCCGAGCGTGCAGCCGAAAAGCGGGCTATCGAGGATGCGCGTTTTGTTCTTCCAAACGCATGCACCACAAAAATGATTGTCACAATGAATGCACGCAGTCTTAACAATTTTTTTTCTCACAGGTGTTGCAATCGCGCACAATGGGAAATACAAAAACTCAGCCAAGAAATGCTGAAGCTGTGTATTAATGTGGCACCGCACCTTTTTAAGCGTTCGGGTCCGCCATGCCTGCACGGCGCTTGCCCCGAGGGAAAAATGACATGCGGCAAGGCTGCACAGGTGCGGCAATACTATAATAAAATGAAGGGGCTAAAATAATGGCTCGGCTTGTCGTTATCGACGGACTTGACGGGAGCGGTAAAACCACACAGTTCGATCGTCTTGATGAGTATCTCTCGGCTCTCGGGACAAAATATAAAAAGATTTGTTTTCCCGATTATGAGCAGCCGTCGTCATCGCTGGTCAAAATGTATCTCAAGGGCGAATTCGGAAATTCACCTGATTCGGTTAACGCATATGCTGCATCTTCGTTTTACGCAGTTGACCGATATGCCAGTTTCAAAAGGTTTTGGCAACACGATTATAACGAGGGTGCGCTGATATTAGCTGCACGATACACCACATCCAACGCAATACACCAGATGCCAAAGCTGCCGAAAAATCAGTGGGACAGCTATCTTAATTGGCTTAACGGCTATGAATATGATTTGTTAGGATTGCCGCGTCCCGATTTGGTCGTTTTTTTAGATATGCCGCCATCTGTTTCACAATGTCTGCTATCACACAGGTACCGGGGCGATGCAGACCGTCGGGATATTCACGAGCGGGATGTGAAATATTTGCAGGATTGTCGTGAGGCTGCACTTTATGCGGCAGAAAAGCTTTGTTGGAAGGTTGTGCCCTGCGCAATGAACGGCAAGCCTTTGCCACAGCATGAAATAACAAATAAACTGATTAAATTGATTAATGAATAAATAAGGATTGAAACTAATTGCCAGCCACTACGATAAAGCTTGATTTCAAAGAACCTACGGTAAACGACGCCAAATGGGCGGCTCCTATGCTTAAAAATGCCGGTATGAAAATATGCGAATTTTCGTATACCACGATATGGATGTGGCGCAAGTATTATATGAACCAAATTGCGCAATTTAACAATACTTTGTTCGTCAGGTCAGGAGATGTCGAGCCGCTGTATCTATTACCTGTCGGCGGCGATTTGAGACAAGACATTGAGCTGTTGCGCAAATTCCAGCATCAAAACGATGAGTCATTGACACTGTTTGGTGCAGACACTGCCACTGCAGAGCAAATTAATGATTGGTTTCCCGGTGTTTTTGAATGGCATCCGTCAAAGGGTGACTTTGATTACATCTACAGAACCGAAGATTTAAGCTTGCTCAAAGGACGCAAATATCACTCAAAGCGCAACCATATCTCAACATTTAATGCAAAATACAACTGGAGTTATGAAAGAATAGATGACAGTAACAGCAGTGAAGTTTTTGATATGGTTATACAGTGGTGTACCGAAAAGAGCAACTGCAGCGATCCCGTATTGCGTTCTGAAAAACAATCAATTAATCAGGCATTGAAAAATATGGACAAGCTTTCTATTACCGGGGGGCTGCTGAGAGTTGACGGCAAAGTTGTCGCAATGACACTGGGCTCTCCGATAAGTGATGAAGTTTATGACATCCATACTGAAAAAGCACGTTTAGATTATTCAGGTGCCTATGCAGTGATTAATCAGGAGTTTGCGACAAGAGAGCTTTACGGAAAGTATTCTTTAATTAACAGGGAAAATGATATGGGAATAGAGGGATTGCGGCGTGCCAAGCGGTCATACCGGCCGGTAGAGATTGTTGAAAAGTATGTCGGTACAGAAAAGGGAATGGGGCAGTAAATATGCCGATTGAATATGTTGGTAAAAAAGCGGCGCCGCAGCTTACTGACATCTGGCTCGATGCTTTTTCTGATGACAGCCCAGAGAGTATTATTGAATTCTTTAATTTTGCGTTATCTTCTGAAACATGTGCAGTGTGGGTAGAGGACGGTCGTCCGGTTTCAATGGTGTTTGTTTTGCCCTCTGTATTGAAAACTGCCGCTAATACTGACACATTAAATCTACGCTATGTTTATGCGGCAGCTACATTGACGCCGTACAGGGGGCGCGGGTTGTTTAGGCAGCTGCTTGAACAAGTGCATAAAGGGCTTGAATCAAAGGGCGTTGATGCCTGCTTTTTGCATCCGGCCTCGCCCGCCCTTTTTAAATATTATGAACGACTTGGTTATCAAACTTATTTTCATACAAATGAAACAACTCAATCGGTACAAGATTTTTTGCATGGAGTTTGCAAAACAGACGAATGTCGGGGGTTTAGATTTGATATTGATGGCGTTGGTGCAGCGGCGAGACGCAATCTTGTTTTGTCGGGGCATCCCGCCTGGGTTGAATGGCCGGACAAGCTTGTAAGTTATGCTGTTAAACTGGCTGTCAGTGCAGGAGGAGCAGTAGTATTGGGTGATGGATGTTGGGCTTTGTGCGAACCGTATCAAAACACCCTTTTTATCAGGGAATGGGTGTGCCGCCCCGAGTTTGAAAATGCACTTAAATGTGCGGTGTCATCAAAATTTAAATTTGACTCTGTAACGATTAGAAAGCCTGTTTTGCAAGCCGGTGATACCGAAAAAGAATTTGGAATGGTCTATCCTTTAACAAAAAAGGCACAACGCCTGTTTGCGAAAACAAAAAATTGTGCACCGTACATGGGTTTGGCCTTTGATTAATGTTTTAAAACCTGAAGATTAATATTAAGGGAGGCAAAAAATATGGTTGTCGTGTTTTTGGCAGATGGATTTGAAGAAATTGAAGCTTTATCCGTAGTTGATGTATTGCGCCGTGCAGATATTAATGTTGTAACGGTTGGAATAGGCGGCAAAAACATACGCGGAGCTCACGATATCATAGTGTCTGCAGATGTCGAAGATAGCAACATTAAACCCGACCAGCTTGAAGCGGTTGTTCTGCCGGGAGGCATGCCGGGTACTGTCAATCTTGAGAAATCCGAT
>DHNF01000122.1:1790-2021 GCA_002409375.1 Ruminococcaceae bacterium UBA5423 | reverse complement strand
GCATTTTATTGATGTTGCTATCGAACAAAATCTGCCTGTGTGTGCGATTTGTGCTGCGCCATCAATTTTAGGTCATCGGGGCTTGTTAAATGGAAAAAAAGCTGTTTGCTATCCCGGGTTTGAAAAGGATCTTACAGGTGCAGCAATATCATCGGATAATGTTGTGCGTGACGGGCAGTTTATCACCGCAAAGGGTGCCGGAGTTGCGGTGGATTTTTCATTAGAAATCTT
>DHNF01000122.1:0-1620 GCA_002409375.1 Ruminococcaceae bacterium UBA5423 | reverse complement strand
GAAATCTTGTCCACGCTTTTATCACCCGAGCACGCGGATAAGATAGCAAAGTCTATGCAATGCCCGCAGCAGATATAAGGCCTTTAAAGGCCGGCTTAAGGGAAAAATATAAGCAAATTCGACGCACAATGCCACCAGATCATAAGAGTGCACTTGATAGCCACATTGCCGATAGGGTAACAGGGCTGTGGCAGTACAAGCAATGCAATTTGCTTTTGACATATGTATCTACCGAGATAGAGGTTGATACACGGGAAATAATACGCCGGGCATTGGCTGACGGCAAAAGTGTAGCTGTACCACGCTGCATAGAGGGCACACGCAATATGAGGTTTTATTTAATAAACAGCTTGCACGAGCTGACACCCGGCACATTTGGGGTGCTTGAACCCAATCCGCAAACAAGTCAGCCCCTTGATTTATTTGATAAAAGTTTGTGTATTGTGCCGGCTTTATGCTATGATTTAAAAGGTTTTCGTCTCGGGTACGGTAAGGGATATTACGATAGGTTTCTTAACGGTTATCCCAGTACTGCAATTGGCATTGCATACAGTAGCTGTGTTTGCCGCAAACTGCCCCACGGGCGCTTTGACAGACCGGTTGAGCTCATTGTTACCGAAAACTATGTAAGACTAATATCCGATTAAATCCTATATTTTAGTTAGATATTAGTTCAAACAACAGCGTGAGCGGCCGTATTATACTACACCGAAACAATCAAATTTAATCGAAAGGCATGGTTGATATATGTCTGAAGATATTGATAAGCTTATTGAAGAAATTGAAGCCGAGAAAAAGGCAAAGCATGATGATATGGAAGTTGAAAAAGAAACGCTGGTGGTGGATGATGAAACCGCTGAGCGGCTAAAGCGGGAGCGCAAAACCAAAGCATCAGGCTTTGAGCTTAATCTCAACCTCGACGACTTGCAGGACGACCAAAATACTGATGGTTCCCTGTCTTTGGAGAACGAAAAACCGGTCAATGATTCTCCTGAACGGATAGGCGGCGGGGTGAATGCAGAGACACAGCACCAAGATCAGGCAACATATGAGACACAAGAAAAAGATGACCTTCAAAAGACAGCAGGAAAGCTGACAAGAAAGCGTTCACAAACGGCAAAGGGCTGTGTGAAAGGTGTTATATATGCGGTGCTGGTGTTTGCAGTGTCCGGAGCTTTAGCATATTTTATGATTGTAGGGGGACTGGATTATACCGGCATTAACAAATCAGATACAAAGGTTCCGGTTACATTGACTGCTGAACAAGCAGGTGACACTGTCGAGGTGGCACGCGTACTTAAAGAGGCCGGTGTAATAGACCAACCTCTAATATTTAGGTTGTATTGCAAGCTAAAAGGCATAGAAGGGGAATTTAAGCCGCAGGACGAAGTTTCTATATCTCCGGATATGGGGTATAGTGTGATAGTCGGTATTTTACGATCGACAGTCCGTGAGGTTGTGCGTGTTACATTCCCTGAGGGCATGACAATTGCTCAAATAGCAAAAAGACTTGAAAAAAACAAGGTTTGCTTGGCAAGTGATTTTTATCTTGCTATGGATAAATGTGATTTTGACTACTGGTTTTTAAGTGAAATACCCGACGGTGAAGAGTACGAGGGC
>DHNF01000042.1:2573-3621 GCA_002409375.1 Ruminococcaceae bacterium UBA5423 | reverse complement strand
TGGGTCGACAAGCTCTCCTTTTTCATCGCGCCCAATTTTGGTTGACAACACATAACCGACTCTAACCATAACTTTATCTTTCTTTTTTTTCAGCGAGTCAATCACGGTTACATATAGTGAGGTGCTTGTATTTGGCACACGATAGTTTCCATTGTCCTTATCATATTGCACAGTAAAGCTTTTGCCCTCATCACCTATAGTATGGTGATATGGTATCGCCTCTTCACCAAAAAGGTATGCGTAGGATTCCTCTATTTCCTCAACCGAAATCATCATGCGTCCAGTATCGTCCATGGCATAATTACTAACGCCACTTCCGTCAATTAACTGTCTAATGCGCTCTGCCTCGGTTACACGCCATATTGCGGCAAGCAGCAGTGCGTCCTGTTTTGTCTTGTTCACATCTGTGAATGCTTCGGGATTATATTGCATAACAGGCAAAAGAAAATCATATAATTCGTCGCGTAACTCGGTATCGTCCCTTGCGTGCTCCACGGCGCGAATACCGGCAATAATAATTGATACAAAGCCCACTACCGCAAGCAAAATTACAATAAACCCGACTGGCGCTACCATAGAGTGCCGTCCCCGACGGCGGCCGTGCGGAGTGTATCTTGGTGTTTCGACAGCCATTTTAGTTGCAAGGATTTCAGTGTCAATGTCCTGATTTGAAGCAATTTTTTCATCATAGGTTTTATCAGCTTGCTTATTGACAGGATTTACAGACTTTTCGACATTATTTTCGACCTTTTTCCATTCGTTCATGGGAAGTACACCCTTTCTTTATCGGGTTTGACCGTTACCGTAAACCACATATTTTACGGTTGTCAACTCAGAAAGCCCCATTGGACCACGGGCGTGCAGCTTTTGTGTCGATATTCCTATTTCGGCTCCCATACCAAATTGACCGCCGTCTGTGAATCTTGTAGATGCATTTACATAAACGGCTGCAGCATCAACTTGTGCTGTGAATTGTTCTGCGGCAGAATGGCTGTCGGTCACTATACACTCGCTGTGACCGCTGCCATAGCGAATTATGTGCTCAATA
>DHNF01000042.1:1508-2421 GCA_002409375.1 Ruminococcaceae bacterium UBA5423 | reverse complement strand
CATAGCGAATTATGTGCTCAATAGCTTGGTCAATAGACGAAACCACATGCACTGCAAGAACATAGTCAAGATATTCGGTTTCCCAGTCCTCTTCTCTTGCCGGCACTATATCATAACCGTTCAAAATTTCACATGCTTTTTTACAACCGCGTAATGATACCCCTGCCGCTTTCAAATCTGCGGCAATTTTGGGAAGTAGTTCTTTCGCAATATCTTGATGTATCAGCAGCGTTTCTGCAGCATTACAGACAGAGGGGCGGGATGCTTTTGCATTTACAATAATTGATGTTGCCATTTCAGCATGAACCGCTTTGTCAATATAAACGTGACAATTGCCGGAGCCTGTTTCAATCACCGGTACTGTTGAGTTTTCCACTACGGCGCGGATAAGGCCGGCTCCACCGCGCGGTATCAATACATCAATATAGCCGCGCAGCTTCATCATACCGGTTGCAGTTTCGCGGGAGGTATCTTTTATAAGCTGCACCGCGTCGGGCGGAAACCCTGTAGTCTTTAAACCGTTTCTTAATGCATCTGATATTGCTATGTTGGAATGAACGGCTTCTTTTCCACCACGCAATATAACAGCATTACCGGCCTTTAGGCAAAGCGCTGCCGCGTCGGATGTAACATTTGGACGCGCCTCGTATATTATACCGATAACGCCTAAAGGCACCCGCGTTTTTTGTAAACGCAGCGAATTTTGCAGCACGTATCCCTCGATTTCTCCAACAACATCCCTAAGCGCTGCAACCTGCCGTATACCGTCCGCCATGTCAGCAATTCTTTCGTAAGACAATGACAACCTGTCGAGCAGAGCCTTGCTCATACCGTTTACTTTAGCGTGTTCGATATCGCGGCTGTTGGCTTGCATAATAATTTCACGGCTGTCCTCAATTGCTTTTGCCATAGC
>DHNF01000042.1:557-1383 GCA_002409375.1 Ruminococcaceae bacterium UBA5423 | reverse complement strand
CCTCAATTGCTTTTGCCATAGCAAAAAGCACATTGTTTTTTTCTGCGGCAGATGCCAATGCCAACCGTCTTGCCGCAGCCTTTGCCTGCTTGCCCATTTCTTGAAGTGTCATAACTTACACCTGCCTTTATTTTAAAAGTGCTAACCTATACAAACAATGTTCCCACCGGCTTGCCTTCTATTACGTCGTAAAGCTTTTTGGGCACCGCGCCATTCATTATTACCGTTGAAATTCCCGCTTTTACAGCAAACTCCGCGGCGTTTAGCTTTGTAATCATGCCACCAGTTCCGCGTGAAGTTCCGGCACCGCTTGCAGCTTGCCGCAGCTTATCGTCTATGACTTTCACTACGGGAATAAGTACTGCATTGTTGTCTGTATGTGGGTCTGATGTAAAAAAGCCGTCAGTATCGGTCAGCATTATCAGCGTGTCTGCCTGTGCGAGCACCGCGACAAGCGCTGACAGTGTATCATTATCGCCAAACTCAATTTCCTCTACCGACACAGTGTCGTTTTCGTTAACGATTGGTATTGCACCGTATTCGATCAGTCTGTTTATTGTGTTGATGACATTTGTTTTGCGATGCTCGTCCTCTATTACATCACGAGTCAGCAAAACCTGGGCGGTCACATGGCCGTATTCTGCAAAATGCTTGTCATAAATGTACATCAGCTCACACTGCCCAACCGCAGCAGCAGCTTGTTTACCGCCTATGTCCCGAGGGCGCTCACTAAGACCGAGGTGCGAAGTTCCCACCCCAATAGCGCCCGATGTAACAAATATTAGTTCGCGCCCTGAATTTTTTATGTCCGACAAAACACGCACCA
>DHNF01000042.1:0-432 GCA_002409375.1 Ruminococcaceae bacterium UBA5423 | reverse complement strand
TATGTCCGACAAAACACGCACCAGCGACTCAATGCGCCTTAGGTTAAGGCTGCCATTTGAATAGGTTAATGTAGACGTTCCAACTTTTACTACTATGCGTTTGGCATCGGCTATATTATTAAATTCGCCGAATATATTGTCACACATTTGATACACTTCCTAACATTTTGGCTAGAGATTTTATTATACCAGCCACCCTGCCTGCATGCAAGCGCAAAAAAATAAACAATTAATAATACACCAATAATTATACTGTCTTTTATAAGTAAGGTATGTTAACTTTCGGAGATTGCAAAATGCACCGGCCTCAACAGGTTGCCCCTACAAGTTTGATTTTATCTAAAATGCGCTCATCATACTATAGAGGCGAACCGTGTTTGCACGAAAATCCGTATATTATGCAATCTGCTACTTATACTGATTCTCATTAAA
>DHNF01000099.1:927-7956 GCA_002409375.1 Ruminococcaceae bacterium UBA5423 | reverse complement strand
CAGAACTTACCTTGAGCAGAAACTAAAGCTCAAGGTAAACGAAGAGAAGAGCAAAGCGGTAAGTGTGTATTCAATCCGAAATTTTAAGTTTCTCGGCTTTGCAATGGGAAGGAACAAGAACGGAGCATATATCCGGGTTCATGCAAAGTCGATGAAGAAAGCAAAAGACAAGCTCAGGAAGCTGACTTCCCGCAGTCAGGGGCGAAATGTACGAGCAGTCATGTACAAGGTGAAGGTATTCATGCAGGGCTGGCTCGGATACTATTCAATAGCGGATATGAAGAACACAATAGATGGTTGGAACGGTTGGCTCCGCAGAAGAATACGAATGTATATCTGGAAGCAATGGAAGAAACCGAAAACGAGGGTTAAGAATCTGCTAAAGCTGGGTATTCCCGAATGGGTGGCATATGAACTCGGCTATTCGCGCAAAGCATACTGGCGCATGTCGGGTGTAATTCAAACTGCCATCACAAACAAAAGACTTGCACAGGCAGGATATTATGACATATCCCAAAAGTACAAGTCCCTGCATTTATGCGGTTGAACCGCCGTGTACCGAACGGTACGCACGGTGGTGTGAGAGGTCGGCTACTCAACTAATGGGTAGCCTCCTACTCGATTTTCGAACCTCCGCTTGAAGAGAGTCGGTCAAAAATTTACTTGTTTTGAGTTATCCCTTTGACAAACTCCCTTTTTGGCTGCGGTTTTTACAATATATCGGATATTTGGTATTATAATGTCATGTTGGAGATATGCAGTTGGCGTGATACTCCCTACTGCCATGCAAGCTTTAACGCTGTCATCAATGTATATTCCCATTCATTATTATAATAATGCTGTGGTTCAACTTCTCTAAAAATGTAGACAATTAACGGAATAAAAATAATGCCTGAAAGCGCAAATACTAAACCACCGATTACTATGCCTGCAATTGATAATCCTCCGTTGCCTTTTGACTTAGCCACGATGCCAAGAATCAGGGATGTAAGTGACAGTAAGAGGTTTAGTATGGGTACCCATACTAAAAGAAGTCCCACCAAGCCAAACACCAACGAGGCAGTGGCAATACCCGAAGCAGGCTGCACAGGTGCGGCGGGAGGTGGGTATACCGGAGTGTAGTAACCATGCTGACGGTTATAATAGTTATTGGGTGGATACGGGGGCGCAACAGGTGGCCGATAATATGAATTTGGCTGCCCGTATGGAGGGGGGTACACAGTGCGCTGTGGTTGGTTGAACCGGGATTGCAAACCGGGCTGGTATGTGTAATTATAAGGTGGCGGATAGGGGGGAGGTGGGTTTGGGTCATGGTTTGGAGCGTTTTGGTCTTGTGGCTTTTGGTTGTCATCATTGTTTTTTGCGGGTTCAAAGTTATCCGTCATAATAAAAACATACCTTTCTGCGGTTGCTCGCAAAGGATGACAACCATATTTGTATGAATTTTCAAGTCAGGAAACGGACATACATGTTCATAGTATTATTTACAATATTTTCTACTATTATGTTTCGCGTTGCTATTTTATTCATTGTAATCGTCGTTTAAGTCCTTTTTGAGCAACGAGCCTAATGATACTCCGTCATCTTTACTTTGAGTTTTTGATTCTGTATTCAAATTGTATGGTGTTTCTGAGTGAAAAAACTGCATTTCTTCCTGCAAATCTTCAGCTGGAATGGGTTTGCGAATAAAGAAGAAGTATAAAAGCAAACCTGCACCGACCAGCATGAGCAAACCGAGTACTATTATGCCGATTGCAATATAGGGAATACCACCGCCGTTGATACCTAAGCCCATAGAGTTGTCAAAGCCAAGAATGACTATTGATGACAGCCGATTTGTTTTAAACTGCATAATCCCGTTATCTACTGTAGTTTCTAAGAATTGAGAAATACCGTTCTCGTTGCAAAGTGCAGCGACAATTGTATAATTTGATGTGCTTCTAATTGATTTGGGTACAGGTAACTCGATGATGACCTCGGATTCGGGCATGCTGACAGGTGTATTGACCTTATGCTGATTATCAACAATCAATAACGACATATTGAGTGGAATTCGTATTGTTTGTTCGGGCTGAAACAGGCTGTATTTAGATTTGCCGCTTATTGCAGAAAATATGTGCTGGTCAGTAATATCTAAATTAGACGTCTGCGCAAGCAGCATAATTGTGGCGGACGAGCCGCCGACAATATCCGAGTACATAGCTTTGCTCACCAAAAGTCGTGCACGGTCGGCAAAGTCCTTTGAGGAATACTTAAAGCTTTCGGCAACACCGGTGTCAAAGCTGACATTAACGGCGATTTTGTCGCCGAGCACAGCCGTGGTGCCGGCGCCTGTAACTATCGGCAGTGTTTTTTTAGTTGGCGCTGTTGTAGTTATTTTCCTTGTTGTTTTGGTTGTTTTACTTGTTTTGGAAGCAGTTGATGTTGTTGGCTTGGTAGTAGTTGTTGATGTTGATGGTGTGGTGGAAGGGGGATCTTTGGGGAAGAGACCTTCGGCGCCCTCATAATATATTTCGCCGGTTTCAAGTGGGACGGAAAACGACTCCACCTTACACATAACTATGGTTTTATCTTCGGGAACAGGAACAGGGAAAACCACACTGCCGTTCTTGTCTGTAAACTGGGGATCTATTTCCTCAATCAGACTGTCGGAAATATAGAGCAGCACTTCACAGTCAACAACCGGGCGGCCATAGTCGTCAATAATACTCGCAGCAATGTATCCGCCAGATTCTCTTAAGTTAATATTAATATTAAGATTACCTGCTCGCTCAACTTTTCTGGCACAAGTATATGTTGTTTTACTGTCATCCATTTCGAATATGACATCGTAAATGCCCGGCGGCAATTCATCTATATCCACAAAAAAGCTGCCAGTGTTGTCATATACAGATTCGAAAACATTACCGATTTTAACACTTTTGACAGACAGTCCCCCAGCATCCTCGGCGTTCCATGTGACTTTAATGCTGTAGCTACTAACATATTCAAAATCAAATATTAAATCATCACTTGGAGCTGTGGTTTGTGTTGTGGAAGTACTGGAGGTTGAAGATGAATTGGTTGTTGAGTCTTCAGCAAAGACAAGCCCGGGTAATGAGCTTATTGCCAGCGCAATGCCGACTATAGCAATCATCCACTTTTTCATAAAGACATTTCGTCCTTTCCATGGCAACTCTTATACGCCTAACGACTATTTATAAGGATAACATAAAACTTTTAAAAAGTAAACGAGTCAGGAATAAATGGTTTTAAATGCTTATTAATCAAAAAAATTACTGCCCAATACATGCGGCGCCTATAATGCCGGCGTCATTGCCAAGCTCTGCAATAAACAAGCGGGTTTGGCAGGCACTGTATCTGCTGTATCTTTCTTTCTCAATCAGCTTCTCAAGCGGTTTTATCAGCGTATCGCCCTCTTTACATATACCGCCGCCAAGGCAAAGCACCTCGGGCTGGAAAATGTTTATTACATTTATAAGCCCGCTTGCAAGATAATTAATATAATTGTTGACAACTTGCCTGCCACTTTTATCGCCTTGTCGCATCGCATCAAACGATGTTCGTCCGTCAACATTTTCCAGTGTTTTTGCAATCTTCCACATAATGCTGTTTTTATCGGCCTGCATTGCGGTTTTGGTTTGCCTAATCAGTGCGGTTGCCGAGGCATATGACTCCCAACAACCATTCCGCCCACAGGTGCACGGCTCGCCGTTTAACATTATTACGATATGCCCCAGCTCGCCACCCGAAAAATTAAAACCGCTGTAAATCTTGCCGTCTATAATGATGCCGCCGCCTACGCCTGTACCGAGTGTTATGCATACGCTGCTTTGTGCACCTTTCGCAGCGCCGGCCAGTGTTTCTCCGAGTGCGGCTGCATTGGCGTCATTTTCAATATAAATTGGCTTTTTTATAGTGTCGTATAATATATCACGTATCGGAACATTAACAAAATCAAGGTTGTTGCTGTATTCCACAATGCCGTTGTCATTATTGCAGGTACCGGGGCAACCCACGCCTACATAAGAGATGTCGTCAAATGAAATATTGGCATTTGCTGCAGCTTCGATTGCAACTTTTGCCATGTCTTCTATTATATCCTTTGCCGGGCGCGGAAGCAGTGTTTTACAGCGCGACGAACCAATGATACGGTAGCTGTCGTCAACTACGCCTGCCACGATATTTGTACCGCCCAAATCAATTCCTATTCTGTACATTTTTATTTCTCCTTTTCGTTTTTGATGCATTACGCAATCTGAAAGTAATTCAAAGTCAAGTCTTTGGCGGGATGATAATTTCCCGTTCCACCTTTGATAATTGTATCTTCCAAAACTCATTTCGCCCCTGCAATATGTTCAGCGCGTTTTGTTTAGTGCTCAAAATATTAAATGTAACTGTATAGAATTTTTGCCGGTTGCTTGGATTTGGATATAATTTGTGCCCCCATGCCAGCCGGCAGGAAAATACTGCTGCCTTTTGTTAACTCGATCTTGGTGTTTTCTGTATTAAGTGTGCATTCACCCTCAAGATTAAGCAATGAGCAAAAGCTGTCTAAGTTTTTTATCGTCATTGTGTTGTTGACGGTTAAAAGACAGGAAGTAAAATATTCGCAGTGAGCTAAAGTTTTAATCGTACCGCCGTCAATCGTTTCGGTTTTGCAGCAGTTTTGATTCACACAAGCCATAGAGGTGTTGGTTACATCAACAGCCTTTTCAATGTGCAGCTGACGGGGATTGCCGTTTGAGTCGCGCCTGTCGTAATCATATACACGATATGTAATATCAGAATTCTGCTGCACCTCGGCAATCAATATGCCGTCGCCAATAGCGTGCAGGGTGCCGGCTTCAATAAAAAAAACATCGCCCTTTTTTACGGGTACAAAATTGCAAACATCTAAAAGCGAACCGTTTTCAATGTGGCTGCGAAACTCACCTTTGGTTAAATTTTTGTTAAAACCGAAAATCAGCTTTGCACCGGGATTGCAATCAACAACATACCACATTTCGGTTTTTCCAGCTTCACCCTCGACACGCTGTGCATAATCATTGTCTGGGTGCACCTGAACCGATAGTTTATCTCGTGCGTCAATAAGCTTTATTAGCATGGGAAATTGCGAAAATGAAACAGCATTTTTGCCCAGCACACCGACTCCCCACAAGGCGATTGCCTTATCCAAAGTTTTACCTTTTAGAGCGCCGTTTTGAATAGTTGCCGCCCCGTCTGCACGGCATGACAACACCCAAGCTTCGGCGACAATATCTTTGCTATCATATCTAAACTCATTTTTTAAGCGGTTGCCGCCCCAAATGCTGCTTTTTAGTGCGGGCTTGAGTATGAGCGGGTAGGTTGTCATTGTTGTCCTCCTAAAGGTGATAATGAGATCACACATTATTTTAACCGCCGCCAAGCGTTAAGTCAAGAAATTAAGTTTATCTAAGTATATATATTAAATTTAGGGAAAAAATATGGGAATAATGGGGGTGGTTACTTTGCCTATGACAAACACAGTAAATAACAGGCAGCTTTTTTATATCATTTTTCTTGTATTGGCGACATATGATGCGCTGACTATCCCTTATATTATGGCACGCACCACCGGCCGGGGCGGATGGATAACAATTATTGCAGCCTCTTTAATTTTTGCATTAGCCGCCGTGGTTATTACCAAGCTTCAAAATATGCATAAGGGCAAGATGATATTTGAATATTGCACTGAAATATTTGGTCCGGTACTGTCGTACATTATTAGCTTCGCTTATATACTAAAATATGCATTTCTTATGGTTTATCTGAATTCACAGGTATTCGGGCTTATACAAACCGAATTTTTAACTCGTACGCCAATTTGGGCTACTGTATCGTTAGGGCTTGCCGTTTTCGGGTTTATTGCCTATAAAGGCATCACAAATGTTGCACGACTGTTTGAAATTATAGCACCTTTATCTATTGTTTCTACTGTGTTTATATTGATTTTAGTATTGACACAGGGCGACATGAATAATATTTTGCCGCTAATCGAGCCTGATCACATTATAGATTATGTATCTGCTTTAAAGAATATGGTACTCCCGTTTATGGGACTTTCGGTTATTATGACTATTCCTTTTTCATCACGCAATAAAAAAGCATCGATATGGGCTTTTTTAGGAGTGCTGTCTATCGGGGCTTATTATGTGATGATTATGGAAAGCAGTTTTAGCATTACGGGAATAAATACGCTTATGTATTATAAAACCGGAGTTATCGAATCGTTTAGACTTGTGGATTTTCCTGTTATTGAACGAATAGATGTATTGTTTATGACCGTTGGGTTTTCGGGCATGTTTATGGGCATTACTTTTATATATACCGCAATGACAGAGCATGTATGCCGAATGTTCCCCAAAATAAAACGCCATTTTATTGTTTTGGTGATTGGTACAATAATATTTATTATAAATATGTTTTATCATGATTTAAGAAGGGTAAATGATACAATAAGTGTTGTTTTGATGATAATTGTTGCTTTTATGTCAACTGTTGTACCTGTATTTTTACTAATTATGTCGAAGGTGAAAAAAAGTGCGCAAAAAGATAATTAGCATATTACTGGTTACAGTATTGTTGTTTTGCTGTTCCGGATGCTGGGACTCAAAGGATATAAATAATATGGCCATCCTTACGACGGTTTTGCTTGACAAGCAAAATGGTAATTATGTATTTTATATTGAAGTTGCCCATACAGATAGAAGCGGCGGACCTGAAGGCCAGAATGCGAGCCCTGAGAAGTTCACAATAATAAGGGGTGAGGGCAAGACGATAGTTGAGGCGCGGGATGAATTGGACAGGCGTTTAAAATATCCCATTTATATAAGTGCTGTTAGTGCACTTATCATAACACAAAATATCGCGCGGGAAGATATTGCCGAATGTTTTAATCGTTTGCGTGCTGATGTTGAATACCGAAAAAAGGTTATTTCGGTAACCACAGACGCTAATCCCGAAGAACTTATGAACATTTTTGGCAGAAAAGAATCGGTCGGTTTC
>DHNF01000099.1:439-667 GCA_002409375.1 Ruminococcaceae bacterium UBA5423 | reverse complement strand
GTTTTTTCTATATAGAAAAAACATTGGATCAAATGACAAGCTACCAGCAGATGATTCGCCGTTCGTCATCAATTTTTATTGAAAGCTTATCCAGCAAATATAGCGGATTTTTGATACCGGATATCGGGGTTAATCAAAACTCCATTGATATTAAAGGGTTTTCCGTAGTTTTAGGGAATAAAGTTGTGGGCTTTATTCCTGCAAACGAGTGGAACGGTATTATTTTTA
>DHNF01000099.1:0-286 GCA_002409375.1 Ruminococcaceae bacterium UBA5423 | reverse complement strand
GGCAGACCCAGGCTCGAGTATGTTATTCCTTTTGAAGATAAAGTATTAACTTTTCTTATTTCGCTTGAAAACAGAAAAATTAAGCCATCGTATATAGACGGTATTGCCAAATTTAATTTGATTTTTGATTTTAGAGCCGAGCTACAGTATACGAACGGCCGTCAGCTTTGTGAATTTACAGAAAAAAAATTCAATCAAATGTCTGATGTCATTGTTTCGGTATTAAAAAATGATATTGAAGATGCAATAAAAACTTCACAAAGAAAATTTCGCAGCGATTATTTTG
>DHNF01000016.1 GCA_002409375.1 Ruminococcaceae bacterium UBA5423 | reverse complement strand
TATCATATTGATATATTGTCTGTATAATATCATATTCTACGATTTTCTTATAATGCTCTTTGGGAGTAAATCCAAGTACTAAAATTGGTTTTGTAATACCTACTCTTCTAAGCTCGATTCCTTCCTCAATAATTGCGACTCCATAATAATCTACTAATGAATCAAGGGTTTTGGCAATAGGAATTGCTCCATGCCCGTACCCATCTGCTTTTAAAACAGCCATAATCTTTGTTTTATCATGAAGAATCCTTTTAACATTCTCGATATTTTTATAAATTGCCTCTAAGTTTATTAAAGCCTTTACTCTATAGTACTCTTTCATACTATGCCTCCTAATCTCTTATAACAGATGATAATGCTTCTATTATATCACTTGCCATTAGAGAGTAAATACCTTTTTCTTTCATTGCATAATCACCAGCTAACCCATGGAGATATACTCCAAGAGCCGCCCCTTTATATGTTGTCATCCCTTGTGCTAAAAGGCCTCCAATCACTCCAGATAAAACATCACCACTGCCCCCTGTAGCCATACCATTATTCCCAGATGTATTAATATAAATCTGCCCATGGCTGGTTACTAGCGTTCTTGCATCTTTTAATACCAAAGTATAATCATTCTCTTTTGTAGCATAGGTTGCCACTTTAAGAAGATTATCTACAATTTCCACAACAGGAAGTTCTATAAGTCTTGACATCTCTTTTAAATGTGGAGTTAGAATAAAATGTGCTGGCAGATTTAATCTTGTGCCAAAGTCACCTTTTTCTCTTAATTTACTAAATTCCTCTTCCTTTGCAATAAGATTAATCCCATCCGCATCAATCACTGTAGGAACCTTAGAATATTTTAGAACTAATTGCAATAATTGTTTTGCTATATTAGAAACACCAATGCCAGGTCCAATTACGATAGAATCTGCTTGTTTTATTTCACTTATAATGGTATCCATTAATTTATCATTAAATTGGTTTTCATCATAAGTAAATAAAAGTGCTTCTGGAAGGAGCGTCTGAATTGCTTCTTTACAATGAATTGAGGTTATTATTTTCACAATTCCTGCTCCAGACTTATATGCTGCCTTTGCAGATAAGACTGGGGCTCCGAATATATCCTTAGAGCCTGCTATCACTAATACTTTTCCATAAGTCCCTTTATTAGAATATGCCTTTCTGGCTGGTAATTGTAATAAATCTTCTGATTCATAGATAAAATGCTCTGGCTGCACTTGCATATAAGCTTCTTTGGAAAACCCAATATCGCTTACTGTTACTATGCCTGCATACTCAGAGCCTGGATATAATAGATGACCTAATTTTAATAAACCAAAAGTAATGGTTTCATCTGCTTTTATTGCTGTATTTAGGACTTTTCCATTATCTGCATTTATTCCAGATGGAATATCAATAGAATACACTCTACTTGATAATTGATTGATCTGATGAATCACAGATGCATGTTCACCTAAGATTGATCCCTTCAATCCTATGCCAAATAATGCATCTATAATTATATTATATTCACTCAGTTCAAGTTGGTTAAAAATATTCAGTCCAATTTTTTTAGCAATATTAAGTTGTACTTTGGTTTCTTTTGAACAATTTTTCTCCTCCCCTAGAAGTAAAATATCCACCTGATAACCTAGATGATATAAGTTTCTAGCAACTGCAATCCCATCACCGCCATTATTGCCTTTGCCGCATAGCAACACAATTGGCTTGGCTGCAACATCATACTTTGACCGAATAAGCCTTGCAGCAGCACTGCATGCATTTTCCATAAGCCGTAGCTCATCCATGCCGCTTTGAATAGCTTTTTGCTCTATTTCTCTCATTTGGGCTGTGGATATTATTAACATAAAAAGGAGCATGGTGCTCCACCCATGCCGCGCACAAAACGCACATGAAAGAAGCAAATTTATGCCCGCGTCCCACCTTTCATAATTTTTTTCAACCTAAATACCCCCATTTTTAAAAAAGGGGAGGACATAATGCCCACCCGCTTGTTGCAATAATAATTATTGTATCTTTTTGTTAGTTTCGCGAAGTACAAGGGCCGACAGCCCTGATTTCAGTGCTTCAAGCACGCGTTTTTCAGGCTGAAACACAACTAATGTATGGCCGTTTTTTTTGCTGTGATAGGTGAAACACCATAAATCATTCTCAACGGCAGAGGGAGCCGCAATAAGACGACGGTCAAATTTACGCACAGCATATTCCGGTGCATTATACGGTTCCAGCACTTCAATTTTTGATCCGGCAACCGACACAACTCGTTTACGCTTGCGCCGCGCAATAATTTGGTCAATATCTATTTCCCCGTTGGTAACGCTGTATTCATATTCAAGGTTTAAGGATGTCAAAAGCCACCAGATACCATATCCCATACCTGCAACTATAAGCAGTGACAATGGAGCAAATGCAAGTATATATGGCAAGAAAATAGTTATTATAATCAATGCGGCCGTTATGGAACCGAAAATGATGGCATACTCCTTAACACCTTTTTTCTTTGCCACTATTTGTTCCACAAACGTATCCATAATAAGCACTCCTTTAAATTTGCAAAATAATATCCATAATGTGGACAATACAATTATTATACACATAATACTGCATAATTTCAACGCTTGATAGAAATTTAAATTAATATACATTTTTTTGTTTTTACAATTGAAAAAAAATGGCTGTTGATGTATAATGAACACATTAATTTAAAATGGGTCAATTTGGGCTTTTGACACGAATTTTGGTATGGAAGGTATGAAAATGGGAGAATTTAAGTTTGTTTCGACTTTAGCGTCCGCCAATGCGTCAGATGTGATATTGGACGCGCTTTTTGTTATTGTAATAGGTTTGACAGTTGTTTTTGCCTCGTTGATTTTACTTACCGCAATTTTTTGGCTGTTCGGCAAATTTATGCAGCGAGGGCAAAAAAAATCTGTAGTACACAACGAGCAAGCTGACGATGAAAGTATAGCGCCAAAACCGGCTATTATTCCGCAAATGCCTGTTGCTGAAACAGGAGTTAGTGATGAGGTGGTGGCTGTCATATCTGCTGCCGTGGCGGCAATGTCAAATGATGGCAAGCGTTATACAGTTCGCCGTGTCCGTCGGGTTGCTAACCGTCCGGTATGGGCAGCTGCGGGCATTACAGAGAGCACACGGCCATTTTGATTGCTGTCGGACTTTTATACTAATATTCTGAACCCCTCGAAAGGATTGAGTTAATGAATTCACTATTACAGGCTGTTGCCGATATTTGGAATGAATCTGGTTTTGTAAGGTTATTTACGCTGGGAACAGGGGGCAATCTCTGGGAACGCATAGCCTCGGGCGGTATCGGAAATCTTATTATGATTGCGATTGCCTGTATATTGCTTTACTTAGCAATAAAAAAGCAATTTGAACCTTTGCTTTTGCTGCCCATTGCATTTGGTATGCTGTTAGTTAACCTGCCTTTGGGTGAAGTAATGAAATCGCAGTTTAACACGCTGGTGCCGCTGACCGATCAGGAGTATGCTAATTATCTTAAGGGTATTTTTGAACAATCATATCCCGTGTTTGAAATGAACGGCCAGTTTTACTGGCAGCATTTTGAAACCGGCGGACTGATGTGGTATTTGTACCAGGGTGTTAAATTCGGCGTATATCCTCCGCTAATCTTTTTGGGTATTGGCGCAATGACCGATTTTGGGCCGCTGATTGCAAACCCCAAAAGCTTTTTGTTGGGTGCGGCGGCTCAGCTTGGAATATTCGCAACATTTTTCGGTGCGTCGGCATTGGGACTTACAGGCATTCCAGATATTACATTTACATCACAAGAAGCAGCCTCGATTGCAATAATCGGAGGTGCCGACGGACCAACTGCCATTTGGCTTACATCAAAGCTTGCACCACATTTGCTTGGCGCAATTGCAGTTGCCGCTTATTCATATATGGCGCTTGTTCCGATTATTCAGCCACCTATTATGCGCGCCTTGACAACCAAAAAAGAACGCTCGGTGGTTATGCAGCAGCTTCGTCCGGTATCCAAAACTGAAAAGATTTTGTTTCCTATATTTGTCACTTTAATTGTTGTATTGCTTTTGCCAAGCGCAGCACCTTTGGTAGGTATGTTGATGCTCGGTAATCTGTTCCGCGAAAGCGGTGTGGTAGAGCGTATTTCCAAAACTGCTCAGAATGAACTGATGAATATTATAACAATCTTCTTAGGCGTAACCGTGGGAGCAACGGCAAATGCAGCAACTTTCTTGCAGCCCAAAACCATTTTGATAATTATACTTGGGCTTATAGCATTTTCGGTAGGAACGGCGGGCGGTGTGCTGTTTGGAAAGCTTATGTATTTCTTTACGGGGGGCAAGGTAAACCCCCTTATCGGCTCGGCTGGTGTGTCAGCGGTTCCTATGGCTGCAAGGGTAGCACAAAAGGTTGGTCAACAAGAAAACCCGGGCAACTTTTTGCTGATGCACGCAATGGGCCCGAATGTTGCGGGTGTTATTGGTTCGGCTGTGGCTGCCGGAGTTTTGCTGACATTGTTTCAATAAGAATTATATTGTATAATATAAAAAGGGGAAGGGCTGTTCTCTTCCTCTTTTTTAAATGAATAAAATAATAATTTAAAGTACTGCAAAATGGGGGAATCGTGTATAATGCCTTATAAAACCGAATTTTTAATGCTTCGCAAACAGATTATGGAAAAAGATTTTTCTCGTATGAATGACAGTCAAAGGCAGGCGGTTTTTCACACAGAGGGACCACTGTTAATTCTTGCGGGCGCAGGCAGCGGCAAGACCACAGTGCTTGTCAACCGTTTTGCGAACATAGTAAAATACGGCAGTGCCTATCAAAGCTCCCAGGTGCCTATGCTGACCGATGATGATATGAATGCAATGCGCGCTGCAGCAAACAGCACGGCAACCGAACAAGAGTATTCCCATGCCGTGGCTCTTTGTGCGATTGATACTGTCCCAGCATGGCGTATTCTTGCAATCACATTCACCAACAAAGCGGCAGGCGAACTTAAAGAACGGCTGTCACTCATGCTTGGTTCTGAACAGGCGAAAGAGGCACAAGCAAGCACCTTCCATTCATTTTGCGCGCAGATTTTGCGCCGATACGGTGACAGGCTTGGATATTCAAACAGATTTATAATTTATGACACGGACGACAGTCGGCGCCTTATGAAGCAATGTTTGCAAACGCTTAATGTAAACGAAAGGGTGCTGAGTCATAAGGCGGTTTTAAGTGAAATCGGACGCGCCAAGGACAATCTTTTGTCACCGGACGAATACAAATCACAAGCAGGCAAAGATTTTCGTCTGCAGCAGATTGCCAAAGCCTATGAACTGTATCAACGAAGATTAAGAGAAGCCGATGCGATGGACTTTGATGATCTGCTATATATGGCGGTCAGGTTATTTATTAAAGAGCCTGATGTGCTTAAAAGTTATCAAAACCGGTTTCGTTATATCATGGTTGACGAATATCAAGACACAAACCATGTTCAGTACCGTTTTGTTAAAATGCTGTCCGAGGGATGGGGGAATTTGTGTGTTGTCGGAGATGATGATCAAAGCATATATAAATTCAGGGGCGCGACAATCGAGAACATACTTAACTTTGAAAAGGAATTTAATGACTGCTGTGTAATTCGTCTTGAACAGAATTATCGCTCGACACAGAACATACTGGACGCGGCAAATTCGGTTATATCAAAAAACAAAAATCGCAAGGGCAAGATGCTTTGGACCAGCAATAAAAAAGGCGATAAAATACAAGTCAACAGTGTTATAAGCGAAGAAGATGAGGGTAGGTTTATCGCCGACACAATACAGGACGGAGTTGCCGCAAACAGACGCTACAGCGATTTTGCGGTGCTTTACCGTGCAAATGCTCAATCAAACGCAATTGAACGCGCCTTGGTGAAAAGCGGGATACCCTATCGCATTATCGGGGGACACCGATTTTTTGACAATTTGGAAATACGCGACGCAATGGCTTATCTCAGAGTGATTAACAATCCCGACGATAATGTGGCGTTACGCCGCATTATAAACCAGCCAAAACGCGGTATTGGAGAAACCACAGTTGATAAAGCAATGGGTATTGCTGATGGAATTGGTCTTTCGCTTTATGATGTTATCTTAGACGCAGAAAATTATGCCGACATCAGCCGTGCCTTTGCAAAGTTAAAGTACTTTACAGATATGATAGAGCATTTGCGTAAGATGAACGATGACGAAAATGTATCACTGCATCTTTTATACACGACTATGCTTAAAATGACCGGATATCTTGCAATGTGGGAACAGGCGGGGGAGATAGAAGCAGGGCGAGTTGAAAATCTTAATGAGTTGGCGTCCTCGATAATAGATTATGAAAAAAACAGTCCTGCCGAGCCTGATTTGGCAGGTTTTCTTGAAGAAACAGCTTTGATGACCGATGTTGACAATTATGATGCTGTCGCAGACAGTGTCGTTCTAATGACGATGCATGCGGCAAAAGGGCTTGAGTTTCCCGTTGTGTTTTTGCCGGGCTTTGAAGAGGGTATTTTCCCCGGAATGCGGACAATTTTGCAGCCAGAGGAGCTTGAAGAAGACCGCCGGCTATGCTATGTTGCAATAACACGCGCTAAAGAAAATTTATATATTATACATTCTCAAAGGAGAATGCTTTACGGCTCAACCACACGAAACTTGCCGTCACGCTTTTTAGCCGACATACCCGAGCATCTGATAAACATGCAAGACCAGGGCTTTTCATCTGCGGGCATATCCTCATCACAGTATGAGATAAAATACCATCCAATTGATTATAAAAAACCTGACAAGACGCGTACATTTAATTTGAGAGGTAATGCTGGCGGCGGCATTTCTGCAACAAGTTCTGCTGGAAAACAAAATACAGCAACCACATCTGCAAATAGTTGGAAGTCGGGCGACATTGTGTGTCACAAGGTGTTTGGGAATGGTAAAATAATGTCTTCTTCGCCGATGGGCAATGATACACTGCTTCAAATTGAATTTGAAAAAGTGGGAATCAAAAAGATTATGGCAAACTATGCTCATTTAACGAAAGTATAAAACAATATGTCTTCTTCCCAAAACAACAAAAGCCCCTAAATTCAATCACATAACTTCTCCCGTATCATAAAATGTATTGAAGTAAACATACCTATATCATTTTACGGGAGGATTAACCATGTCTGATCACAAATTCTTGCACGACAGCGGCTGTAAAGAAGCCGTCTGCATTGATGCCGGTCGTGTTTATGACTCATGTTCGGATAAAGATTGTATAGAGGATCTTCGAGTATTCTTTACCGAGCGTGAACAGATGGTTATTGACCGCGCTGTCAGTGTGCGGGCCAAAAACGCATGTGTACTCACGACCTTCATCGACATCGAACCACTTCCTTTCAACCGCGGCTACTATGCCTGTGATTTGACCTTCTTTTTCAAGGTCGAAATCGAGGCATTTACCTGCCGCAATGTACATCCGGCGACACTGTGCGGTGTAGCAGTATTCCGCAAACGTGTTATACTCTTCGGCAGCGAAGGAAATGTCAAAATATTCAGCAGTGAATTCCGCGAGGACGATAGCGATAGGCAACAGCCGTTAGAGCGTAATCTGCCTACCTGCAAAGTACAGGTTGCCGAACCCATTGTGCTTTCTGCATGCGTCGTTGACCCCTGCGAACGCCGCAAATGCAAATTCGACTGCGATTGCGGATGCAATTCAATTCCAGAGGGGATTGCCAACAGTTTCGGCGGTTGTTTTGTCGACCCTGACGAAAGCAAAGCTGTATATGTCACGCTTGGTATTTTCACGATTGTTCAGCTCATTCGCAATGTGCAAATGCTGGTTCCGGTCTATGACTTCTGTCTGCCCACCAAGGACTGCTCAGATTCAACCGGTGACGAGCCCTGCGATTTGTTCCGCAAAATGCATTTTCCTGTTGACGAGTTCTTCCCGCCCGAGCAGAAGAGTGACAAAAAAGACAAGTGCGGCTGTGACAACAGAAGATAACTCAAAACAACATAAACAAAATCACCTTGCATACCGATGCCGGTGCCCTTATAGGTTGCACCGGCATTGTTTAATAGTTTTAAAAGATTTGTGGCATAATAGTGATAAGCCATTTATTCTATCCGGTTTTGTAGGAAGGATGAAACGAATTGAACCATCACAAGGCAAAGTTGTTTTGGATAACGACATTAATTGTCACAGTTCTTTCTTTTGTGCTTTTATGGATGGGTGTGAAGTTTATGCTTGGACAAACCGCCAACACTCAAAACCTGCTTGCCTATGCGCTGTTATCACTCGTTTTTGGCGGGGTGTCGGGCGCGTTTTATTCCTTGGATATGAAAGCAGCATTCACTATTTTTGTTGCCGGTTTGCTTATAGGGTATTTTTTTATGTTTTGGCAGTTTATTGCCGGTCTTGACGGCTGGGGGGATTTGACCGGTCTGCTTTATCTTTTTATGTGCGCAGGATTCGGGCTTGTAGCAGGCCTGCTTGTGCAGTTAATATGGTATTTGATAAGAAGAACAAGAAAACGAAGATAAATACTGATAATATTATTTTTCTTGGTTATGATGGTGCACGGGGAATATAAAATCGTTGGAATTACAACCAATCGTTGTATCAACGCGAAAATTGCCATGTACCATCTTTTTATGCTCAATAATGTTACTAATACTAATATCCGATTAAAAAATATTGATAAAATTACTGGATCTTTTGTATCGGGCAAGGTGGCATTAAAACTCTGCATAAATGCAACCGTTATTGATGCTTGCAAAAACAACGCCCTTAACCTGTGTGTAACATAGTTTTTTGTTTGGGATAGAACAATGATTTTGCCCACTGATAGGTAAGAATGCATAATTATATATTTAATGTGTGTGCAATATAATACCCTATGTATATCAGTGAAAACATAGCCCCCTTAGCGTTTGAGATTGTAGCTGTTTTATGCTACAATTGATTTACTTTACTGCGATATTTTAATATAAATTTGAATATCATCATGTCACCGCAGTTACGATCATAAGAAAGGTAGTTAAAATTATTGAATAGGTTTTTTTCGTCTTTATTGGGGGCACGAACATTAAAAACTGTGCTTGCTGTAACTCTTGCAGCTGCGCTTATGAAATATGTTTTTCACAAGCCTATGTTCTTTGCATGTATCGGGGCAGTTATTGCAGTCGAGAGAACGGTTTCTTCTTCTTTTCAAGCGGTAGTGATTCGCAACATTGGTACAATAGTTGGAGGGTTAATTGGCATTGTTATTACATCATATACCCAAAATATAATTTTTATATCTTTGGGTCTTATTCCTATCATATGGATTCATAATGTCATAAATAAGACGGAAAGTATTGTGCCTGCTGCAATTGTATACTTTGCGGTGGCATACATGAATACAATGGGTTCTCCTTGGGAGTATGGTATAATCAGAATTTTAGGCACTCTTATCGGCACCTTAATCGGGTTAGGCATAAACTTATTGATTTACCCTCCACGGCCAGAAGCTAATAATATCCAATAAATAGATTATTTAATTTTTCGAGGACTTTTTGTGTTCGTTTTTTCATATCGTTATAAAATACGCATTATATTGGCTGCAGTCATAATTCTTCTTCTTTATATCTCTCAGGAAACAACAATTTTCAGCGAATAGAAGATTATAAAAAGATGCCGCTTAATCGCGGGCAGCAAAAAGCGCCCTTACCCACAAAGATAAGAGCGCGACTTGTGTGCAGCTTTCAAGCTGCTGGTGCCGCTGACCGGACTCGAACCGGTACAGTGTCTCCACCGAGGGATTTTAAGTCCCTTGTGTCTGCCAGTTCCACCACAGCGGCATTTTAAAAATCCTTGAATATAATAATACACTTATATACTGTTGTCAAGCAATTAGTTTTTTTGAGTTTCCCCATTTTT
>DHNF01000081.1:6898-10149 GCA_002409375.1 Ruminococcaceae bacterium UBA5423 | reverse complement strand
TTATAATATTTTTGTGCGTTTTGCGCGGGAGATAATGACGGGTCAAGGGGAACCTTGATAGTTGCACACTGGCTGTCGTAATAATTTATTAACTCGGCACTTTTTGCCCCTTTTGGGATAGTGCCGATATTTGCGTTTATCAAATCGCCGTATATCCGATATTGATCCCGATCAAACGATTGCTCAAGCTCGCGCCTTTGGTTTTCAACCCTGCGCGATGTGCGTTCGTATGCAATTGTAAGCACTCTAAGAATGTCCTGAGCACGCTGTTTTGTTCTGAAAGCGGCATCCTTTTGTGCATAAAAAGCATCAAGCAGAGCTGAAAAGCTGTCCATCTCCTTCCCCACTGCCAAAAGCCCATACTGCACAATAGGGATAAAACTATACTCCAAAGGCACACCCTGGCTATCGTACAAAATATATGGTATCCTGTTCTCCCCTGCTTCCACAGCAGATTTTATGCGCATAAGATAAAACACTGCCCTGTGCCGCCCTTCTTCGTCTAAAGCACTGACAGTTGTGTCGTACCCCCGAGTTGCCTGATGTGAAACCTCACGGCATATAAGCGGCGATAACCCGTGTGAAACACTTAGCAAAGCTTTTGAAAGAGGCTCATCTTTTCCTGATATTGCAGCTTTAATTATTTCGTCAGGTATACATAGTGTCAAATCAAGCTTTCCGGCTTTTATCGGTGGGGCCGAATATTTAAGACCGGGCAAAACAGGGCGCACAGACGACTTTTCCAAATCTACGCGTTTTATCGAATCAACAATAATGCCGTCGTCCACAAGAATAATGTTGGAATGACGCCCCATAATCTCAACACAAAGCGTCAATTTCACTTTATCACCAAGTTCGTTTATACAATCAAAATCAAAATACAATGCACGCTCCAGCCCAGGCTGCCTTATTTCTGTAAGGCGTGCACCGGTAAGATGTTTTCGCAAAAGCATGCAAAACATCGGCGGAGAAGGCGGGTTATCAAATGCAACGTCAGTAAAATGAACTCTCGGCGAATTCGCCCGCGCAGATATATATAGTTTTTTCACTCCCGTACGCTGGCGCATCGAAATAATGAGTTCATCACGGGTAGGCTGGTGTATTTTGTCAACGCGCGCCCCGGACAGGGCGACAGCCAGTTCTTGTTTAAGACAGTATAAAAATGCCCCGTCCAATGCCATTTTGCAACACTTCCCCTTTACAGTATTTGATGCTAATATCTGACTGAAAAATTAATATCTATTAATCAGATATTAGTATGATATGGGCAGTTCATATGTGCCAAATATGCTTTTATTGTTTTAAAGGCACTTTGCAGCTTGTTTTTCAGCTCCTCAACCGCCGGCGCCTCGGTATAAAAATGGCCGGCAGCCACAATCGTATTTAAAGCATTTTCCGGCCAGTAATGGTAATTCAGCTCACCTGTCACAAATGCATCAACTTGTGTCTGCAAGTTTTGCAAGAAATCACCACCCGAACCGCCGCACACTGCCACAGTTTTTACAGGCCTTTTGCCGTCTGCCCAGTTTATTCCCCCATCGGGCACATTCAACATGCTCGCGCAATGCTTTGCAAATGTTTGGGGCTGCATTTCACTTTCTAATGCACCAATACGGCACATGCCATCTTCTGCCACACAAACATCTTTTAACAATAATTTTGAAGCTAATGTATCGTTTACACCGCCCACGGCTTTATCCAAATTTGTGTGTGCAGCAATTGCAGCTATGTCATGCCACGCCAGCAAATATAACGGAGTATCGCATTCAAGCTTTTTTAACGGGTTAAAAATCACCGGGTGATGGCTAATTATTAGCTCGGCACCTAATTTGGCTGCATGCATGACAACCTCAGGCGTAATATCCAATGAAAGAAGAATTTTTGTAACCGGCATATCAGGGCAGCCGACAAGCAACCCAACATTGTCCCACTCCTCTGCAACCGAAAAAGGAGCCCATCCGTCAAGCCAATTTAGAATATCCGCCACCATAACAGCCGAATTCATTTAATATATCCCCCCGCAAAGATTGTATTATTATAATATAACGCCTGTTGCAATACATTTCAAGCTGAATAATATTTATACATTTAAATATTGGGAAAAACAATATTTAAATTCTTAAAAAATGAGGGTAGCATTATGAGATTGTTTATTGCCATCAACTTTGATGAAGTGACAAAAGAAAAGCTGATTGACATTCAAAACAAGCTAAAGGCTTGCGGCAGCGGCAATTTTTCAAAACCCGAGAATCTACATTTAACGATACTGTTTCTCGGCGAGGTTGAGGATTATACACAAGTGATTAAAAGCATAAATGCTCACTTTAATAAGCTGATAGAATTATCATTCTATAAAACAGGCAATTTTAATGACAACATTTTTTGGGTGGGAATACGGCATAATACAGTCTTATATGAACTTTACAATAATATATGTAATGATTTAATTAACGCCGGGTTCAATATATATCAAAACAAGCGTTTTACACCGCATGTCACACTGGGCAGAAAAGTCAGTTTGACAACTAAGCCAAATCTGTTTTTTGAGGAATTTTCCATGACGGCAACGAGCGTCAGCCTAATGGAGTCTTTGCGAATAAACGGAAAACTTAAGTATAAAGAGATTTTCATTAATAGTTCGCCGTAGGGCGCAATGCCCTCATCGCGCCGTTTTACATGCATTACTTAAAAAATCGGGCTCATTCCCTGGGGAATTAAGCCCGATTTTAAAATTTAAACTATTTAATTGCGGGCAACCCGGCTGCTGCCACACTTTGCCCCACTCGACGACTTTTTTCGTCGGGCAGAACAATGTTAATGCCAAACTCAGGGTATTCCTCTTTGAGCACAGCACGGCACTTAGCAATCATGCGTTCGCCGCCCTTGCCCGAAGTAACACGTCCAAGCAATAACAAATGCTTGATATTATAAAACCGTGCATAGAACGGCAACGTATGTCCAAGATAACACCCGATCGAATCAAAAATATCAAGTGCCGACTCATTCTCCTGCTCGGCAAGCTTTTGTACCTCTTTAAGCTTTTGTGCAGGTGTCAGATCGTCACTAAGTTCTATTCCGGCACGGGGTGCAAGCTTGATAACCGAGTCCTGTGAAAAATATTTAACACCGCATCCGATATCGCCTGACCACTCATCCTCCATAGCATCGGGATGTGCATCAACAGGAGCAAACGCCAGCTCATTAAGCCAGCCGGTAACATTGCCATGGTCGTCAACATAACCAACGGCTTC
>DHNF01000081.1:6048-6739 GCA_002409375.1 Ruminococcaceae bacterium UBA5423 | reverse complement strand
ATAACCAACGGCTTCACTTGTGCCCATCGCAATGCCCAAAATGCCGTTATCATTTAGATCCATTGCACCAGCCAACGCTGTAACATCACCGTCGTTTGCAACAATAAACGGAACGTCTCCAATTTCGCGGCAGGCGCGCTCATATATATTTTTAACTTTTAAATCAAATAAATCTTTGGGCACTTTTAAAAACAGGGAAGCAAGCATGGTACGATTATTCACATAAATACCTGCAGAACTTATTCCTATGGCATCAACACGGGGCAACTTTGATGCGGCAGTTTTAAGAGCTGCTACAATTTCGTTGAAATGATAATCGGGGTCAGAGGTGGTTTTGGGATGCCACACAACCTCTTCACTATACAGCACTTTACCGTCCATTACAGCTGACACCTTACGGTCGCTGCCGCCTGCATCAAATCCTATGCGGCACCCGTCCATATGGCCTCCAAGGGGCATGGAGCTTTCATTTTGTGCCGGTTTTTGATCCAGGGGAAGAAATTCGACCTCAAAAGGCTTTTCATAAACGTCCGACATTGTTTTGGCATCGAACGCGCGCTCGCCATCTTCCGAATAAAGCGTTTGTATATGATTGAAAACAGACTCATCGCCACATATAGTAACCTTAAAGCCGCCTTTTGCCCACAGCAAAAATTTCACAAGCCGCTCTACATAGTAAAAATCGGCCTTC
>DHNF01000081.1:3826-5878 GCA_002409375.1 Ruminococcaceae bacterium UBA5423 | reverse complement strand
GTGTACCATGTATGCGCGTTTCATATATAGAAACATGACCGCTTTCGCGTTCGATTGCTATCGCCAATGGCTTTGTTGCAGTTTTTAAAAAACTGCGGTGGAACTGCTCCATAGGTATAAAGTTGGGGTCAAGCTTGGGCACATTTTTTATCTCGCAATTAACATCATATAGCTTCATTTTTATTCAAATCTCCTTAATCGATCACGTACTTCATCCCGCATGCGGTCAATATAGAAATTAATAAACGAAAAACCATCTTTTTCACTGTTTACAAGATCGGTAATATCAAGTCCATATGAAAGGCTTTCGCAGTTGTCGGTGTCATGGCTTGCAAAGAATGTGGCGTTGGCAAGCCTGCGCCCAATAGCCGCGCTGTCATATCGTTTCCCACCTGCTATCTGGCTGTCATAAACGCCAAGCAGTGCGGCGGCAAGATTCGGATGAGAAGATGTGTCAAAACAAACCTTATCTTCGTCACACAGCCAGTCAAGACCGCGCCAAACCTCCAAAGAATACACCTTTTTCGGTTTAAATTCGGCAGGCAAGCTGCGTATAGCTGCAATTGTCCTCAGCGCCACTGCAACATGAGTGTCATGCTTATCGGCAAGATTGTGCGTATAAACAAATTCGGGGCGACATTCGCGAATAATCGCTGCGATATCCTCCACCGTTTTAAAGTTTTTGCCGTCTTTCACTTCACTGCTTTTATAACCTAAAAAAAACTGTGCCGAATACCCGCCAATACTTGCGGCATGTTTTTGTTCTACTATGCGCACCTGTTTCATTTGCTCATCAGTATACTGCTCATAAACCCCGCTACGGGGCGAGCCGGCGCCGTCTGTGACCACCACACCGGCAAACCACTTGTCGGCCTGACCATAGCATTTAACAGTGGGACCAAATGCCATAATTTCAATATCGTCCTGATGCGCAGCAATACACAAATCTGTTGTGCGGCTCAACCCTTTTTCTTGTTTTTCGTCGTCCGGAATAAAAACCTCGGCAACACTACTGTTAAACTTCATTTTTTCTTTTCTCCTTTGTCAATCAACACAGCAAATTACAGTAACATCTGTATGCAACTGCAGCACCGATGCGGGCACCTGTGGGGTAACCGGTCCATTCAGCGCACGATCTAATATGTCGCGCTTATCTTCACCGCTGACGACCAAAAGAATTCTGCGCGCAGCCATAATTGACTTCATTCCCATAGTTATAGCCTTTTTCGGTACTTCATCAGCACTTGCAAAAAAACGGGAATTTGCGTCTATTGTGGACTGCCTCAAGTCAACAACATTTGTTTCTTTAACAAATGCATCACTCGGCTCGTTAAAACCGATATGCCCGTTATGACCTATACCTAAAAGCTGCAAATCAATACCACCAAAGCTCTCGATAAGCTTATCGTAACGCTCACATTCACTTTGCAAATCTGCAGCCAATCCGTTTGGCACATTAGTGTTTGCAAGGTCTATATTGATATGATTAAACAAATTGCTATTCATAAAATAACGGTAGCTTTGCTCATGACTTCCATCCAACCCGCAATACTCGTCAAGGTTTACGGTTCTCACTTTTGCAAAATCCAAATCCCCTGCCTTAGTTTTCTCAATCAGCTGTTTATAAGTGCCGATTGGCGTAGATCCCGTTGCCAATCCCAGTACGGTATCCGGCTTTAATGTTATCTGTGCCGAAATAAAATTGGCTGCCTGACGGCTCATGGCTTCATAGTTTTTCACTCGATAAATTTTCATTTTTTCTTGCCCCTTTTATGATAAAATTTTTATTGTGTAAACAACAAAATCGGTTACCTGATTTCTTTGATTGTGTATAGGCAGGTGGGTACTTTTAAAATTGCACTTTCAGTTAAACGGCGTGATGTGGGTATCACTCTACATAGTCTTCGCTTTGATTTAGCTAAACAACAAAGTTGTTATTGGGATTAGCAATATTTGCGTACGATTTTTTGCATCTCATCCATTTTTTGTTCCATATCTGAAACCAGCTTAAATTGTGTGCGGCAGCGGTCAAGATTGTGATGCTGACGATGT
>DHNF01000081.1:3105-3691 GCA_002409375.1 Ruminococcaceae bacterium UBA5423 | reverse complement strand
CAAGATTGTGATGCTGACGATGTATTTTAAAATATGTGTCGCCATTAAGATAATCGGTCAAAAAGCGTATGCCGCACTCAAATGTCATAAGCTTTGCACCAACGCTAAGACTGATTATTTCTTTTTCGGTCAAAAACTCTTTTGCAACACTTAGATACCCGCTGGTAAACACCTCAAACAACCTAAGACTCATATTCACCTTGCTTAAATCCGTTTCGTCCTCGGCAGCAGTGCTTGCTCCAAAACGGATACTGTCGCCAAAATCATAACATGCGGCCCCGGGCATTACTGTATCCAAATCTATAACGCAAATCCCTTTTCCGGTTGCATTATCTATCATAATATTGTTAAGCTTTGTATCATTATGTGTTACGCGATATGGTATTTCACCCGCTTGCAGCATTTTTATAATCTGCCCTGCGTCCTTTTCGCGTTTCATTACAAACTCGATTTCCGGCCCGACAGCCTTTGCCCTGCCGGCTTTATCCTGCTGAACAGCCAACTTAAAGTTGTCAAACCGTTTTACAGTGTTGTGAAAATCAGCAATTGTTTCAATAAGCTTTTCTGTGGGAAAATCCGAAAGCAG
>DHNF01000081.1:2223-2940 GCA_002409375.1 Ruminococcaceae bacterium UBA5423 | reverse complement strand
GGGAAAATCCGAAAGCAGGCGTTGAAAGTTGCCGAAAGAGACACCGCAGTTGTAAAAATCCTGATCGTCGCGTATGCTCTGATAGGTAATGGCATTTTCTACAAATACATACATTCGCCAATACAAGCCTTCTTTATCTTTATAATAAAGGCCGCCGCTCACTGTAGGAATCACAGTAAGCGTTTCACGAAGCTCGTTGCCGCCGGCCGCTTTAATTTTCTCTTTAAGGAATTGTGTTACTCTATAAATATTGTTCATCAATCCGTCAGGGTTGACAAATACCGTATGGTTAATACGCTGAAGTATGACGCGGTATTTACTACCTTCTACCGTATCAAAATATACCGCAAACGTGTCGTTTATGTGACCTTCTCCATACGGTTCTGCGCGCAAAAAAGTTCCTTCGTTAACAAACTGATCCGTTACAGCTTTGAAGTTATATATCATCCCACAAACCTTACCTCTCCAGCTTAATATAATAAATATTATATCTTGCAAAAACATGTATATCTATGTAAAATAGTATTGCGATTAGTAATTTAGTTCAAATATAACCAAAATTCTATATCAAATAAAATAGGTAGGTTTTATTATGCATCATGAGGATATGACGGAAATTTTATCGCTGCTTAAAGAATTACACAATATATCAGGGTTCAGAATTTCGGTTCACGATACGAAGTTCCGAGAAATACAGGCTTATCCCTCCGAAATTAC
>DHNF01000081.1:1539-2088 GCA_002409375.1 Ruminococcaceae bacterium UBA5423 | reverse complement strand
ATTTTGCCGTCTTGTTCAAAAAAATAAAAGCGGGCTTTGCCGTTGTCTTGAAAACGATCGAACGGCTTTTCAGCATGCAAGCTCAAAAGGCGAAGTATATCTTTATAAATGCTGTTTTGGTCTTTACGAGGCGGTTGCCCCTCTTTACATAATGGGTAATATTGTGGGATACCTGATGATGGGTCAGATGATAGACAACAACCCCGGCAGCAGAGAAGATATTATAAAAAATGCAATTGATTTTGTAGAGGACAGAAAAAGACTTGAAATTGTAGCTGATTCGGTAATGGTATGTGAAAAGCAAAAAATCTTATCGTGCATGAAAATTTTGGATATTTGTGCACAATATATAACTCTTAGCAAGCGAATTCATTTTAATAAATCTGACATTTCAGAAAAAATCAAGGATTATATTGACCAAAACTATGCGCAAAACATCACAATAGAGAGTATATGCTTAAAGTTTTTTTGCAGCCGTACAAACGCTATGACAGCATTTAAGGCAAATTACGGCATTGGTATTATTGAATACTTAACCCGTGTCCGTAT
>DHNF01000081.1:752-1370 GCA_002409375.1 Ruminococcaceae bacterium UBA5423 | reverse complement strand
GGCTGTTAAACGGAACAGCGAAAAAGATTAAGGAAATTGCAGAAAATTGCGGTTATCACGATCAAAACTATTTTAGTAAAGTGTTTTTTAAAAAATGCGGTATGACCCCAACAGCATACCGTCAATTAAAAAGGCGTTCATAGATTGCGGTCGGGTAGAGCAATGTCCTTATAGCGCCGATTATCATGATTATGCTTGGTGGGGGCGATATGCTCCCTTGAAATCATCAGTGGGCCAAAGGCTTCTGCCTTTGGCCCACACTACCAATCACTCTTCAAGTACTTTTCCATCAGTCGAAATGACTATGATTTGCCACGGTATAATTTTTTTTGAATTTTCCAGTGCTTTGCGAACTGCATGTTCCAGTCCACCACAGCATGGCACTTCCATGCGAATTACTGTAACGCTCTTAATTCGGTTTCTTTTCAGTATTTCTGTCAGCTTGTCGGCATATTCACAATCGTCAAGCTTTGGGCAACCAATCAATGTAATGCGGTTTTTAATAAACTTGTTATGGAAATCACCATACGCAAAAGCTGTGCAGTCGGCAGCAATAAGCAAATTTGCATTGTCAAAATACGGCGCTGAAACCGGAACAAGCTTTATCTGTACCGGCCA
>DHNF01000081.1:0-658 GCA_002409375.1 Ruminococcaceae bacterium UBA5423 | reverse complement strand
CGGCCACTGGCTAAGACGGCTTACGCTTGCGCTTGCCCTAACCCCGTCATCATTCTGCGCATTGGGTTGTGTGATTGCACGTGCTCGTGTTCCCGGACAGCCGCCCGCACAGGATTGACTTGCCGCCAAATGCGCTTTTACTGCTTGCTCATCAAACGCCGCAGCTTCCCTTTCCTCAAATGATATTGCACCGGTTGGGCATGCCGGCAGGCAGTTTCCAAGCCCGTCACAATAATCATCACGAATAAGCTTTGCCTTACCGTCAACAATCGCTATTGCGCCCTCCTGACATGATCCGACGCAAAGTCCGCAACCGTTACACTTAGATTCATCGATCTTAATTATTTGCCTAATCATAATGTAATCACCTTTCAATCTTGATTTTGTAAGAAGATTATAATATAATTTGAATTAATAATCTGTTGCATCTGCAACATCTTGTAAAAACATGAAAAGGTGATTAAAATGTATGACATATTAAAAAGAAATATACTTTTTAAAGACATATCTATTGAAGATATTGTAAAAATGCTAAAATGTCTGGACAGCAGAGTGCAAGAATACAAAAAAGGCGAATATATTTTTTTGGCCGGTCAATCAAAACCGGCTGTCGGCATTGTGCTCAACGGCAACGCTCAGGTAATTAAAGAGAATTTTA
>DHNF01000141.1:6487-9715 GCA_002409375.1 Ruminococcaceae bacterium UBA5423 | reverse complement strand
CAAAAAATAATCCTGCGGATTCAATTGGCTTTTTTGAACCCTTTTCTAAAATCAATACCGAATGAATTTTACCTCTATTTCTTTGCAGAATCCAACATCAGCAAATTGTAATATCTAGAAAAATCCGTCCAATATACTGCCGCTATATCAAAAAGATGACGAGCATTTTATTTAGGTGCAATGCAATTTTTAATTTTTAGTATACTATGGAAGCTAACAATTAAAAACGACATATTTCATATAAGCGCATTCCCTTCAAAATAATTGTATTTGTCAATTACAGATTAACTCTTTTTGCTTTTTGCGTTGATTCCCTGGGTATAAGCGAAACAGGAAGAACATGCTGAGTGTAATAGACCGGCTTCTCTTTTATAAGTTTAACTGCGATCTCTGCTGCACTATACCCCATCTCAAAAAAATCCTGTCTTATTGTTGAAATAGGAATAGGCTGTTTCGCGGAAATTTCAAGATCGTCAAATCCAATCAAAGCGATATCCTCCGGGATTTGCACATTATCACGTTGCAGGATACTGTAAACTCCAACTGCTGTAATATCATTGACGCAGAAAATTGCATCAGGCGGTTCAGGCAGAGTGCGGATACGTTTTACTGTATCGTCAAACTGTTCTGTAGCCTTACTTAGATAATTGGGATTAAAAGGAATACCGGCTTCTTTTAGAGCGTATTGATAACCGTTTTTACGTTCGTTAATTGATGGTTCAGGATGCATATTAGATGAAATAAAGGCAATTCTGCGATACCCTTGATCTAATAAATGCTTAGTCGCAAGATAACCGCCGCTGGTGTTATCACTTGTAACCAAATTTCCTGTAAATTTAAACGGCAAGAAATCTACAAAAACTATGGGAAATTTTTTTAACAACAAATTTTCATAAAAATCAATATTTTTATCGGCTTCATAAGGAAGCACAATGAAACACTGGGCGCGTTTATTTATTAAGCTTAAAATAATTTCCTGCTCTTCTTCGGGGTTGTTAGGCGAGTGGATAGTAACAAAGCACGAATACTTCGAGAGAAATTTTTCAGCTCCTTGAATTACTTCAATAAAACGATTATTAATATTCGACCTACTTGCTATTATTGGCATAAAAGTAATATCTTCTTTTTTATACTCTTTATTGGTACCGACATAAGACCCTGCGCCCTGAACGCAATATATAATACCCAACTGCTGCAATTCTCTCAGAGCCCGCTGAACGGTAATACGGCTTACGTTATATTTGAAAGCAAGTTCTTTCTCGGTCGGAAGCTTATCTCCTTCTTTAAGATTATTCGTTAAGATATTATCCTGGACATACGACATTACCTTTTCATACTTTTTGTTTGTTTCTATTTTGCTACTCACACTTCGGCCTCCTGATTTATGCTTTTTACATCTGATTGTTATTATACATTTTTAAATACAAGTGTCAATACAAAAAACACTTGTTATAACAAATAATTTAACTTAAATAATAAATGGGCTTCAAATTTAGAGAAATATTAAAAAAATAACCAAAATTATGAAAAATATTATTTTTATGTATTGACAAATTATAATTAGACGCTATAATTATCATGACAAGTGTACAAAACTGCAATAAATAGTATATAACAACATGCAAAATACAGTATATCAAAAATATATTACAGATGCTTACCGCGTAATAAGTAACCGGAGGTTTGTGATGACTAAAAAGATATGTCAAGGCATTATATTTTGTTGTAGCGTTTTCATAATGCTTATATCAATATTTTCTGTATTTTCGGTTTCAACAAAAGCCTCCTCTTATAATACGCGGGATATATCAGCTTATTTTAAACGTTATAAATATTCCGATTATATAGCCGAAAATTCAGACGAAGATATTCCGTCTGACACTGTCGAGCTGGATATAGATCAACCGTTAAAACAAAGCGATGATGTGTTTATTATAAACAATTATAAAAAGAAACCCGGAGCATCACTGTATATGACGGATTCCTCTTATATCGAATGGTCTGTCGATGTTCCGCGGGAAGGCTTATATCAGATATTTGTTGAGTATTATCCAGCTGAAGGAGACGGCGGACAAATTGAGCGGAGTATTTTAATAAACGACGAACGGCCGTTTCTGGAAGCGGCGTCCTTGGTCTTTTATCGTACTTGGAAGAATGCTGAAAAAACTTCGAAAGATCTGCAAGGAAATGAAATTCGTCCGGAACAGATCGAAGCACCGCAATGGATGGGACAGGACTGTAAAGATTTCAGTGGATTATATAATGAAGCTTTTAAGTTTAATTTTAAAAAGGGTCGTAATGTAATTCGTTTTGAATCGGTGAAAGAACCGATGGTAATAGGTGGTATAAAACTATATAATCCCAAAGATATTCCTAGCTATGAGGAATTGAAAACCGGTTTTTATAAAGCCGGACACAGAAGCGCCGATTTTACGGTACGGCTGCAGGCAGAAAATATGAGCTTGAAATCAGATCAAAGCATATATCCCGAGTCGGATAGAAGTTCATCGGCAATGGAGCCTTATTCAGTTGATTTAATAAAGCTCAATAAAATATCCTCCAGCAAATTTCAGATGCCGGGACAATGGATACGATGGGATTTTGAAGTGAAAAAAGCCGGATTATACAAAGCCGTTGTACGCTATAAGCAATCAAGCATTAACGGGGCTTTCAGTAGCAGAAAGATTTTGATTGACGATAATTTGCCCTGTCGAGAGTCAGCAAATGTTCGTTTTTGTTTTAAGGATGGCTGGCAATGTAACCCATTATCGACTTCAAAAGGAGAAGTAATAATTTTTTATCTTAAGCCTGGTAATCATACCTTTGAAATGCAGGTTACCCTTGGCGATATGGCAGATTTTGCTGTTCAGATTGATGATATTATTTATAACCTAAATATAATATACCGAAAAATTATTACAATCACCGGAACGACTCCGGATGTTTACCGGGATTACCGGTTTGAAAGTTTAATTCCTGATGTTATTAAAGAACTTAAAATAAACGGCGAAAGACTCCGCAGTCTGAGCAATCAGATAGAAAAAGAAGCAGGGGCAAAAGGCTCTTTTTTGGCAGCGTTTGACAAACTGGCGTTCGATCTGTTGGCAATGGCTGAAAACCCAAGAAGGATTTCAACAAAGCTTGAAAATTTCAAATCAAATTTAGGCGCTTTGGGTTCTTGGCTTTCAGAAGTGACAAAACAACCGCTCGATCTCGATTGGATTGAAA
>DHNF01000141.1:0-6365 GCA_002409375.1 Ruminococcaceae bacterium UBA5423 | reverse complement strand
TGGATTGAAATCCCCGGCGCAGACAAGCCGGTACCCAAAGCGGAAAAGGGCTTTTTTTCGGATTTTATTCATCAGATTAAATTGTTTTTCTCATCGTTTTATATGGATTATTCGATAATCGGCAGTACACTTGAAACGGATTCCTCTTCCTCTATTAAGGTTTGGCTAGGGAGCGGGGAAAGCGGAGGTAGGGATCAGTCACGGATTATTAAGCAAATGGTAGACCAATATTTTACGCCGGGAAAAAATATCTCAGTGGATTTTCAACTGGTCGCTACGGATACATTGCTGCCCGCAACCCTTGCCGGCACAGGGCCGGATGTATCTCTGCAGGTGGTAAATGCAGACCCGGTTAATTATGCAATGAGAGCTGCGGTAATCACTTTAACACAATTCGGTGATTTTAAAAAAATATCGGAGCGTTTTAATGAGAACGCAATGGTTCCTTATACCTATCGCGGAGAAGTGTATGCCCTTCCAGAAACATTCACGTATCCGATGTTGTTTTATAGAACAGATATATTTGAAGAATTGGGGCTGCAAGTTCCCCAAACATGGGATGACGTTTATGATTTGATCGTTCGGTTAAACAGTTACAGTATGCAATTCGGACTTCCGTCCGATATGAATTCTTTCATTATGCTGCTGTATCAAAATAATTGTGAATTGTATAAAAAAGACGGTGTAGCTACTGCTTTGGATCAGAAAAAGGCAGTAAAGGTATTCGAGCAGTGGACGCAGTTTTATACAAGCTATAATTTATTGGTTCAATATGATTTTTCAAACAGATTCAGAACGGGTGAAATGCCGATAGCAATCGCTAACTTTTCACAATATAATCAGCTCAGCGTATTTGCCCCCGAGATTAAGGGTTTATGGGAAATGGTACCGGTACCGGGCTTTTTGAAGGAGGACGGCACAATTAATCGTTCAGCAGCTTCGACCGGTGCTGCCTGTATTATAATGGGTCAGACTAGTCACAAAAACGAAGCATGGGAATTTCTTAAATGGTGGACATCTGCCGAAATGCAGTTACGCTACGCAAAAGAAATGGAAAGTATTATGGGAGTCGCGGCAAGATATCCGTCCGCAAACCGAGAAGCCTTTTCGCAAATCGCATGGTCAAATAAAGATTATGCAAGTTTGATGGAACAATGGAAATTTGTCAAAGGCGTTCCGGAGGTTCCCGGAAGCTATATTACTTCAAGGTATATTAATTTTGCATTTAAATCTGTAATAAACAGCAATGAAGAACCGGGTCAGTCGATATTAGGCTATGCTAAAAAGATAAACGAGGAAATCAGCAGGAAACGAAAAGAAATCATAATTGATTAGGTGAAAGGGTATTAGATGAATAGATTTTATAAAAAAAAGAAGATTTCCCTTTCGTTTCAATTAATATTAAATAAAATTTGGCGCGATAGAGTTTCCTATCTATTCTGCCTGCCATATGTGGTTTTGTTTTTAATATTTACGGTAATACCTGTTTTGATTTCAATGTTTTTCAGCCTGACATCCTTTAATATTTTACAGCCACCCAAGTGGCAGGGCTTAAATAACTACATAACTCTGTTTTTGAAAGATGAGATATTTCTTATCTCTTTAAAAAACACTTTGATATTGGCGACTATTACCGGTCCGGTCAGTTATCTTATGTGCTTATTATTTGCTTGGGGTATCAACGAGCTTACACCTAAAATCCGGGCTTTTGTCACACTTTTATTTTATGCGCCTTCTATATCAGGAAACGCTTATCTGATCTGGACATTATTATTCAACGGCGACAGTTACGGTCTGGTTAACGGTATGCTACTGAAGCTGGGGGTTATTAATACCCCGATTCAGTTTTTTACGGATACGAAATATATGATGCCTCTGGTTATTGTTGTTGTTTTATGGATGAGTCTGGGCACAAGCCTATTGGTTTTTATTGCGGGCTTCCAAGGGATTGACAAAACATATTATGAGGCTGCATCGGTTGACGGCATTAAAAATCGTTTTCAGGAGCTTTGGTATGTTACATTGCCAATGATGAAACCCCAACTGATGTTCAGCGCGATTATGAGTATAACCGCTTCTTTCAATATAGGCGACGCAATAACAGGCTTGGTGGGGTTTCCAAGCACTGAATATGCTGTACATACGATGATGCATCATTTACAGGATTTTGGAACCGTGCGCTTTGAAATGGGTTACGCATCGGCAATCGCAACGCTGCTGTTTGTAATAATGGTTGGCGCAAATAAGCTCATACAAAACCTTTTGGAGAAAATCGGAGGTTAGCCTAATGATAAGGGTGCAAAGAGTAAAAGTTAACCGATCCATTGGCGGAGATATTGTCCTGCTTACTGCACTGGCTTTATTTGGCTCGATTATGGCGCTGCCTATGTTATACGCAATCAGCAGCTCATTAAAACCGCTCCATGAAATTTGGATATTTCCTCCTAAATTTCTTGTACAGAACCCAACATTAAAAAACTTTAAAGATCTGTTAAGTTTATTGTCGGATTCATGGGTTCCATTTTCCAGATACATATTTAACACCCTTTTCATCTCAATCATCGGAACTGGCGGGCACGTAATAATTGCGTCGATGTGCGCGTATGCCCTGTCAAAACATAGGTTCTACGGCGCCAAATTCATGTTTAAAGTAATTGTTCTATCATTAATGTTCAGTTCTGCAGTTACATATGTACCGACTTATCTGGTGATGTCTCGGCTTCATTTGATCAACAGATACTCCTCTTTAATTCTGCCGGCGTTCTCATCGTCTCTGGGATTATTTCTTATGAAGCAGTTTATGGAAAGCATGATTCCCGATGTGGTGCTTGAAGCGGCAAAAATTGATGGAGCAGGAGAACTTAGAATTTTCTTTACGATTACTATGCCAATGGTGAAACCGGCATGGCTGACTTTAATTGTATTTTCATTTCAAAGTCTTTGGAACATCAATGGCGGTATTTATATACAGAGAGAAGAATTGAAAACCCTTAATTATGCTGTAAAGCAGATTGTCGCAGGCGGTGTTGCAAGAGCCGGCGCCGGTGCGGCTTCAATTGTATTCATGATGATGCTGCCGATCATAGTTTTTATTGTAACGCAAAGTAATATTGTTGAAACAATGTCAGCTTCCGGAATTAAGGAATAGCTTCATGTTTTAATCGCAGGAAGCAATCTGAGCAAGGAGATAAGAGAAATGCACAAAGGGCTTAAAAAGATTGCATATTTTCTTGTAATAAATATTGCGTTAACAATAACAGTCGCGCTGCCTGTTTCTGGGGATAATTCGGCTTCATACGTGCCATACGATAGCTATATATACGACTATAACGGAGAACCTGTAATAATACCTCATGCATATATTCCAAGTTATGTATTCGACGGTACCGCTCTGGGAACGGGAGACCTGTTTGCACCGTCCGATGTTCAAACCGACAGCAGCGGCAATGTTTACATCGCGGATTCCGGAAATAACCGTTTAATTTGCCTTGACAGTAATTTTCATATCAGATTCATTTTGTCTGAATTTCAAACTCTGGCTGGTTCCGACTCATTAAAATATCCGACAGGTCTATGCATTGCTCCAAACGGTGATATCTATATAGCGGATACGAAAAATAGCCGAATTGTGGAATTTAATTCAAAAGGAGAATTCGTTCGCATAGTCGGAGAACCGAAAACAACGCTATTGGATAAGGGGTATATCTATGCGCCAAGTAAAGTCAGTGTAGATAAATCGGGTAATATTTATGTGGTTGCAACCGGGGTAAATATGGGCGTGCTTCATTTTTCTCAGAAAGGCGATTTTATTGGTTTTATCGGAGCACAGCGTGTTTCATATAATCTGGTTGATTATCTCTGGAAAAGGTTTTTGACACATGAACAAGCAGACAGGATGCAGTCGTTTGTACCTACTGAATACAATAACATTACTTTAGACGAGCGAGGCTTTTTGTATGTGACCACCAGTGCTATCGAAAAAGAAGATTTTATAGCCACTGTAAAATCCCGTACAACTGACGGAAAAGGAACCCCGATCAGATGCCTGAATCCTACCGGTAAGGATGTTTTGATACGGAGAGGCTATACTGCGCCGATCGGGGATGTTGTATACAGCATTGACGGGCTTGGAAACATAGTCTGCTCGGTAATCGAAGATATCGCGCTTGGCCCTAACGGTACATATACGCTTATGGATAGCGGAAAAAGCCGCTTGTTTACTTATTCCGCAAACGGAGAATTGCTTTATGCGTTCGGTGCCAAAGGATTGCAGATGGGAAACTCTCAGCTGTCGTCTGCAATCACTTATAAAGGAAGCGATCTGCTTCTTCTTGATAAACAGCTAGCCACGCTCACAGTCTATAAGCGAACACATTACGGAGATTTAATTAATAAAGCCAACGGCCTATATAACGATTTCGAATATGAAGCCAGTGCAGAAGTCTGGAAAAGTGTTCTTGATAAAAATGCTAACTTTGATATTGCATACGACGGCATCGGCAACGCATATATGCGTGTTGAAAAATATAAGGAAGCATTAAAATTCTTTGGCTACTCAAATAACTTGTCAGGTTATTCAAAGGCACTGCGCGAGTATCGGAACCAGTTGATCGAAAAATACGTACTGCTGATTCCGGTAATAGCAATAATCCTCATTGTACTTGTTTCAAGGATTTTCGGTTATATAGGGAAAAGAATCGAAGATGAAAGGTATAAGGACAGGCGAAAGACGGTATCGGGAAGTTTTTTATATGGGTTCCATATTCTAACCCATCCGTTCGATGGCTTCTGGGATATCAAGCATGAAAAACGGGGCAGTTATTTCGGAGCAACTATCATTTTTGCTCTTACGGTTATTACTTTAATCGCCAAAAAACTGCTTACAAGCTATATATTTAACAGCTATTATCTTGAGGACATTTCGATCATGAAGGAAGCGCTCGGATATTTATTGCCGGTACTCCTTTGGGTTGGCGTCAACTGGAGTGTAACGACGCTAATGGACGGAAAGGGCAGTGTAGGCGATGTTTATCAGGCAACCTGTTATTCGATGCTACCGATTCCGCTGCTGATACTTCCGACGATACCATTATCTTATATGCTGGTATCTGAAGAAGGGATGTATATATCCCTTCTGGTATCCATCTCCTATATTTGGACAGGAATTTTAATTTTCTGCGGTAATCTGACAGTACATCAGTATTCATTATTTAAAAATATTATCTCGATAATTCTAACCTTTATTGGAATAGGTATCGTCATTTTTATCGTTCTTCTGATCGCGACTACTTATCAAAAAATCATACTTTTCATCATTAACATCTTTAAAGAAATCACATACAGGGTTTAGTGTTACTTGCTTAAAGGACGGAGGACAATTGTGAAAGCGATAGAACATATCAGGCATACAGCAGTTATTCTCACTTTATGCATGGTTATGCTGGTGTCCGTTTCATGCGGGGGAAGCCTTAAGAATAACGACAACAACAGTGCTGCAAAAGACAGCGATAATATAAACCCGGTTCAATATATTCCGCTTGGTCAGCAGGACGGAATGGATATCGTCGCAGAAAATGATGAATATAAGCTGCTGTTAAACACTAATACCTGTACTATAAATGTGTTGGTTAAAAAAACAGGTTATATCTGGAGAACCAATCTATCGGACGGGGAATTTTCCCTTAATACTGCGGATGATATTATTTCACAGTATAAATCGCAGTTGGCTCTGACTTTTTATGACTGCAGGGGGAAACAGAATACTTATTATAGTTTTCCCCAGAGTGTTTCCAAACAGCAATTTGATTTTTATTCCGTAGAAAACGGGGTAAGGATAATCTACCGTATTGGCGATACCGGTGAGGATAAAATATATCCGGATGTATTATCGAAATCTACGCTTGAAAGCGATATCTTTCCAAAGCTGTCCAAAGAACAGAGAGACAGGATACTGCACTACTATATCCTTACCGAATATCAAAAATTGAGCGACGCTGATAAAGCCAACATTTCAAGCAAGTACCCGATAATAAAAAATGAGCCGATTTATATACCTAAAAAAATAAATATCAGGATTCGAAAAGAATTGACTGGTTATTTTAAAGAAGCCGGATTAACGCTTGAAATGCTGAATCAGGAATACGATAAAGTCGGGTATACGGGTAAATTAAAACTTGATCCATGCTTTACGGTTGCGATTGATTATCAGCTCACCTCACAGGGATTAAGAAACAATATCGCGTCGGATTTAATAAGTGCTGTGCCTAGCGGAATCCATTTAACCCGCATTGATATGTTGCCGTACTTTGGTTGCGGCTCGGAAGGCGAAAAAGGTTATATGCTTATTCCGGACGGCAGAGCACTTA
>DHNF01000080.1:17350-21417 GCA_002409375.1 Ruminococcaceae bacterium UBA5423 | reverse complement strand
GCCCCGCCTTGCAAAAAGAAAACCCGCGAGCCAATAAAGTATGCAGCCAATGTCAAAATGCCGATCATTGCCCCTTGAAAAAGTGCCATTAACCCAACACCGCGGGCAAAAATACTTTCATTTTTAGAGCGTGGACGGCGGTTCATTACATCGTATTCTACCGGTTCCATTCCAAGTGCAATGGCGGGCAGGCTGTCAGTAACCAGATTAACCCATAAAAGCTGAATAGGCATAAGCGGTGATTCCCTCCATAGCAGCATGGATACAAACACTGTTAGAATTTCGCCAAGATTGCAGGAAAGCAGGAAATGAACTGCTTTTCGGATATTATCGTATATGCCGCGGCCTTCCCTGACTGCAGTAACGATGGTTGCAAAGTTATCGTCAGTAAGCGTCATGTCGGCGGCACCTTTTGCAACATCAGTACCTGTAATGCCCATTGCACAGCCTATATCGGCAGCTTTAAGCGCCGGCGCGTCGTTGACACCGTCGCCTGTCATTGCCACAACTTCTCCGGCACGCTGCCATGCCTTTACAATTCGTATTTTGTCAGACGGCGTAACCCGGGCATATACTCTGTAGTGCCTAATATTTTCAAAAAGCTCGTCGTCGCTGAGATTTGCAAGCTGTGTGCCTGATATTGCTTCACTCTGATCTTCAAGAATTCCGAGTTCATCAGCAATCGCCGATGCAGTGATCACATGGTCGCCTGTTATCATAACTGTGTGAATGCCGGCGGTCTTGCATTCCTTTATTGAGTGCATCACTTCAGGGCGCGGCGGATCAATCATGCCGACAAGCCCGCCGAATACCAAATCTTTTTCCAGCTCAGCCGATACAAGCTCAGCCGGCACCTGTTCAATCGTCTTATACCCTACTGCAAGTACGCGAAGTGCATCTTGAGCCATACTCTTATTGGCATCTTCAGCGGCTTTGAGGTTGCCGTCATTATCCCATATGCATCGTTCAAACATAATGTCGGGAGCACCTTTTACAATCACCACATTTTTGCCTTCAATCAGGTTAATTGTGGACATAAGCTTACGGTCAGAGTCAAAGGGTATTTCGCCGACTCGGGGGTGCTCCGTGTTAAGCTCTTCCTTAACAAATCCGCAGCGTAGCGCCGCTGCCACAATGGCTGTTTCGGTGGGGTCACCAATGTGTTTTTCAGCGCCATTTTCAATTGTCACACTGCCGTCTGTGCACAGGGTTGCAAGCCTGATAAGTGCTTTTGCACTGTCGGGCATTTGCTTGTCTACAGGTATTATTTTTCGGCTATTAAAAATTTTGACCAGTGTCATGCGGTTTTGTGTAAGAGTCCCGGTTTTGTCTGAGCAGATTACCGATGCGCTGCCCAGAGTTTCTACTGCGGGCAAGCGGCGAATAATGGCGTTTTTGGCAACAAGCCGCTGGACACCGATTGCAAGCACAATTGTCACTATTGCCGGCAGACCTTCGGGGATAGCAGCCACCGCCAATGATACCGCGGTCATAAACATATTAAGGGGGTTAAGCCCATAAATTAGTCCGACCGCGAATATTATTGCACATATACCGAGTGCCAAAAAGCCCAGAGTTTTGCCAAGTCGCGCAAGCTTAAGCTGAAGAGGTGTCGCGCCCTCGCTTTCATTTTCCAGCATAGAGGCAATTTTGCCCATTTCGGTTTCCATTGCAGTATCAGCAACAATGGCGCGCGCATGCCCATAAGAGACTGCGCAACCGGAATATACCATATTGAGCCTGTCACCAAGGGGTGCAATGTCCGGTATATCTGCCAATGCATTTTTTTCGACTGGCACCGATTCACCCGTTAATGAAGCTTCGTCACAACGCAGACTGGCTGATGATATAAGCCGGCAATCGGCGGGGACCATGTCTCCCGCCTCCATTTCTATTATGTCTCCGGGTACAAGATGTGTAGATTTTATCGTTTTTAATACTCCATCACGCAAAACGCGTGCAGAAGGAGCTGACATGTTTTTTAATGCTTCAAGCGCTGCTTCAGCTTTGCTTTCTTGGACAACGCCGAGGACTCCGTTTATAATAACAATCAGGACTATAGCTATCGGTTCAATCCAATCGGCTTGCCCGCCCGTCAAGGCATGGTAAATGCTGAGCCCCAGCGAAACCCCGGCGGCAACTATCAGAATAATGACCATTACATCTTTCATCTGGTCAAAAAAACGCTGCAGATAGGTACGCGGCGGTTTTTCGTTTAGCTTGTTCTCTCCATAGATTTCAAGCCGCTTTTCAGCTTCTTTTTCATTTATACCTTTTTCAAGATCGGTGCGCAGTTCCTTTGCAACTTGATCCGGTGTGTTACTATGCCAAATCAACAAAGATCCCCCTCAAATATCATATGGGACTATTATAATGTATTTATATGTAATTTGGAAGAATAAAACAAAAATAATTATTATTTTAACAGGTAAACTTTAAATCGCATTGCCTAATTGTCTTGTAATGCGGTGTTTTTATGGGTATAATTCGATGTGGGACAATCGTATGCTTAGCCGATTACGAAATGCACGGGCGACTGTTCGTCCGTAAATTGTTTACTACACAACCGACTAAAACTATCCTCAGTTTAAAAAGTAGACTAAGATTGGAGAGAATATTTTTTGCTCTGCAAGACGGAGGAGAATGGCCGGCTAACGCCCGCTGATGAGGACAACGAGCAGAGCGGAAAATAGGCAGACCAAGATGTCTTCGGTTTAATCTTTGAATAGTATAATATGCTTTTACTAAAAAGGAGAAGCTGCCATATGGCAAAATCGGATTTCAAACACTCGTACGATGTGATTATAGTGGGTGGCGGAGCTGCCGGGCTTGCAGCGTCGATTTTTATTATGCGCCAGTCCCGTGGGGTTTCTACGGCAATATTCGAAAAATCACCCCGCACGGGGCGGAAACTGCTTGCAACGGGAAACGGAACCTGTAATTTAAGCAATTTGCACATGGTTTCGGACCGGTATCACGGCGATTATGAGTTTGCAAAGCACGCACTAAATTCTTTTTCACCGAAAAAGACATGTGAGTTTTTTAATTCGATTGGTGTCGAATGCACTGTGCGCGAAAACGGCCGCATTTATCCGATATGCAAGCATGCGGGTGCTGTGCTTGATTGCCTCAGGCTTGAAATGGCAGCTCTCGGAGTGCATGAAATCTGTGATGCCGAAGTATTGGATATTGAGGCAACAGTGACGGGTTTTAAACTGAAAACCACATTAGGCTGTTTTAATGCGCGTTATGTGCTTGTGTGTACAGGTGGTATGGCATCGCCTTCACTCGGCGGCTCGCCGGAAGCGTACCGGCCGCTTATATCACTTGGGCACACGCGCACTTCGCTTTTTCCGTCAATTGTGCAGGTTCGCACTGACACGCAATATATAAAGGCACTAAAGGGAATACGCGTTGATGCTTCTATTTCATTTTTACATGAAGATAGGTGTTTGGCAGAGTATAAAGGCGAAATCCTGTTTACGGAATATGGGCTTTCTGGGCCGGCAGTTATGCAAATTTCTCGTGTAGTTGCCGAGTGGGAACTTAGAAATCAGGGTAGAATGGTTGCGGTGATTGATTTAATACCGCAAATGGATTATGCAAACTTAATAAAATCATTAAGGCACCGTATAGAAATGCCGGGGCGCACACTGGGGGATATTTTAACAGGGCTTTTGCAAAAAAGGGTTGGACAGACGGTGATTAGATCTGCGGGATTTTCGCTTAATATGCAAACCGGATCGCTAAGCGATGGGGATATAGAATTGATTGCAAAACAAATTAAACAATTTAAAGCGCAAGTTTTGGGTACGCGCAAAATGGCGGGTGCGCAAGTAACTGCAGGTGGTATATCAACTTCTGAATTTAACCAAACAACGATGCAATCAAAAATAGTACCCAATCTGTATGCGGCGGGCGAGGTGTTAAATGTTGACGGAGATTGCGGAGGATATAATCTGCAGTGGGCATGGGCATCTGCAAATTCCGCGTCAAAAGCAATAGTGAAATCATTTCAAAGCTTTTAGTTAGTATAATATGGCGGTGGGGTTTTTGAAAATAAAAAA
>DHNF01000080.1:13827-17197 GCA_002409375.1 Ruminococcaceae bacterium UBA5423 | reverse complement strand
TGAAAATAAAAAAGGTATGGCTTAAATTTGGCGGATTTGTTATTGCAGCTATGCTGTATGCTTTGTTGGCGTTTGCAGGGGTAGGGTGTCCTATTCGTGCAATAACAGGAATACCGTGCGCTGGGTGTGGCATGACACGCTCGGTTATATCGTTAATAAAACTCGACTTGGAAGCTGCCCTTTATTACCACCCGCTTATAGTGTTGATGCCTTTTATACCGGTGTTGCTAACAGTAAAAAAAGGTCCCTTAGCAATCAAAAAACTAAGGACGGTATTATGGATAATCATAATTGGTGCTTTCATTGTAGTTTATTTATTCAGACTTTTAATACTAAAGAACAGCGCAATCAGTTTGAGCGGGTAATACAGTCGTCAGCTTCCCTCGGCGACTATTTCTTCAAGTACGCGAATTAGGTCATGTATTGAGTTTAGGCGTACATTTCGCTCTAAGATTGCATTTTTTAAATCCACCGAAAGTGTTTCAAATTTTTCTCGGATACTGGGATCAACATAAGATGGCATTTTTATCACCCCTTTTTTATAATAATACCCAGAAAAAATAAAAATATTAATTGAATATATCCTTTGCACTATAATGCTGATTGATTTCATAAAAAACGCCCGGCATTATTTTGCGGGCGTTTATGTAATAATTTTTTTCTACGCTTGAATAATCGAGGCAAGAAGAAGGAGCGGCAGGTTGTCGGCGTATATTTTGTCAAATTGCGTTATGGGGAGCGGGTTGGTGCCTAACCCAACTTCAATTGTATATCCAGGGCGGCGAAAATCTTGTATAAACCAATCCTTATATCCCGCATAAGCTGCAATTCCCGATATTTCTTCAAGTGTGTACCCGCTTACATTAGCAAACGCTCTGCCAATTGTCAGTGCCTCTGGCGGGGCTAAGTTTTGAAAATCCCAGTATATAACCTCTCCCTGACTGTGATATGCCAGCACAAGACTGAAATCATGTGCACGCGTAAAAGCAACCATGGATTGCACTTCTGGTTCAGATTCCGGGAATGTTCCGGAATATCGTGTTGGACCGGGACCTGTTATGCCGGCAGCCTGCTCGGCCTCTTTGGATTGCTCCCAGCCTGCATCATAATTGTGATTTAAATCCACACCCCTGTTGTTTGCCTGCCAAACGGTTGAAAAATCGGTGCTGCCGTTGTTCCATTGTATCAGCTCATCATAATTTGGGTTATCCGGCTGCAGTCCGTTGAGTACAAGGTCAATGCCGTCGGGATTAACCATGGGGACTAAATATATGCTGGCAGCATTCCATATTTCGGATGTATCATAACCACCCAGCATGCGTCCTTCGGCATAGCTTCTGGAAAAGTCTTCAACAAATTTCATTAATACAGGCGTTGTTATCCACTCAAGAGCATGGTGCGCGCCATTATAAAAAACCTGATTGGGTCCGGTGCCCAAACGTATATAGTAAAGGTTTCTTCCAAGCGAACTACGACCGGCCGACCCGGTTTCCAGAAACGGATAGCGTGCCCTTAATCCTTCGATATCCCTTTGTAAAACTTCGTATGTATAATCAATATTTGTATCCACAACAGGGAATCCGAACGGTACGGTTATTTGCTGCCCTACCCTTAACCTGTTTGGCATTATTCCCGGATTGGCGGCAACAATCAAAGCGACTGTTGTATTGTATCTTGTGGCAATATCATAAAGCGTATCGCCGCTTTGTATTGTGTATGTATCATAGCCAACAAGATACCGCTGCATTGCAAAGTGTGTGTTAGGGCCGATGACCCCGTCGGGAATCAACCCAAATTCGCGCTGAAATGCAATGACTGCCTGCTGCATTTGAGGTCCGAATATGCCGTCTATAGCACCGGTGTAATAGCCCAGCTTTTGCAGCATTGCCTGTATTTCCATCACATCTGTGCCCGACATGCCAATGCGCAATGTTCTCATGCCCAAAGTCCCCCTCCGTCTTTTATATGCATAGCCGTTTTAAATATGCGGGCGAACTGTGTGTTTGCCCGTATTACGCAATCGACTAATTTCATATATATACATTCTATTCAAAAACAGCAGTTATCGTGCAGAAAGTAAAAAGCACGAAAATCATTTTCCGGTATTGACAAGACAGTAGTTTTCGTCTAATATATACGGGTGCGAAAAACTGAAAATGGGCCCGTAGCTCAGCTGGGAGAGCGCCGCGTTCGCAATGCGGAGGTCGAGAGTTCGATCCTCTTCGGGTCCACCAGAAAGGTACAACAAAAAAGATACATGGCCAAAAAACCCTGATTTTATCAGGGTTTTTTGAACGTTTAGGGGCGAAAAAATGACTCCTAATTCCGTAGATGCAAATGTCCCATTTTGGCCTGTCACTAGAAACGAACGCTCGATTTTGGAAAAACGGCGATGTTTGGCACATGAGTAAAGAAAATGCTCATGTGCCTTTTCTTTTGCCCGAATATGTCTGAAAGCCCGTAGTTTTCAAAGCTACGGGCTTTTATATTTTAAAGGAAAGGAGATGATTTTATGAAGTTGTTCAGAGATAACACCCACAAGAATCTGTTCCAAAAAGCTCTGATGCAAAGACCAAATGCTGGAATGATCTCCGCCCTCTATCTTCTGACTGCTGATAAGTATTTATGGTCAAAGGCTCGTTCGGCAGCCGGTACCTCAGGCATTGCATTCGATCAAGTAAAGCTGAGGAATATCAGCACGGATGGATATACTCTGTTTTTTGCTGCAAAAGATCTATATTGCGGAACAAAGTATATTTCACTCGTAGATATAGCTGATACGAAAATAGTCCCGCCCGAGTTGTTCGACAGCCTTTGTAACGCTATGGTGATTCGAAGGTATGGAATAAAGATAATCGAAAAACTAGAAAAGGATGGTGTAATGTAAAATGCACAAGGCACTAATTTAAAATGGTGACAAAAGTCTTCTACTGGATATCGAATAAAATTGAAAGGCGGTATAATTATGAGTTTCAAATACAGTAAAGAAAGAGTGGAAGCTGCCAGAGCCAGTTATCCGAATGGTACCCGTATCGAATTGATATCCCTTTGCAATGATGAACGAGACATGCCGATGGGATTGCGCGGTACTGTGGTTGGGGTGGATGATCAACCAGCTTTATTAATGCACTGGGACAATGGACGCAGCCTTTCGATTCTTCTCGGTGAAGATCAATTTCGCAAACTGACGCTTGAGGAAGTGGAAACGGAAAACCAAGAAGATATTGAAGAAGAGGATGCACCTACACTCAGTATGTAAATATGAGATAATAAATTTTAGGGAGGAAAAACAGATGCCAAACCATATTAAAAATCTGATCATGATTAACCCGGAAGAAACAAGTGCGGAACAAATGGCTGAGGTATTTGG
>DHNF01000080.1:2430-13688 GCA_002409375.1 Ruminococcaceae bacterium UBA5423 | reverse complement strand
GAGCAATCAAAAGTGATGACGCGGGGGTGGGTAGTATTGATTTTAATAAGATAATACCCATGCCTGAGCATATCTATCGAGGCAATCTCGGACCTGATGAAAGGCAAAAATATGGCAAGGACAATTGGTATGACTGGGCATCAGATCCCTCACACTGGAATACGAAGTGGAATGCTTACGACTTCGAGGACTTTGAGGATGGTGATACATCGATAGGTTTTAGTACTGCTTGGAGTGCCCCGCACCCGATATTGCAGAAGCTGTCTGAAATGTATCCAGATGTGCATTTACAACATTTATGGGCGGATGAAGATATCGGCTACAACTGCGGCGAACGGGAATATCATAGCGGTACCATCATATCTGAAAATATCCCAACTGGCGGGTCAAAAGAAGCGTATGATCTTGCCGCAGAAATCAGAAATTATGATCTGCTGGAATTGGGATTGCGCCTGTCAGCAGATGAAACCGGTTATGTATATTGTGACAATGATGAATATGAGTTGATAGACCTGTTTGAAAAACCTGCATTGTTTACCATTGATAGAACCGGTGCAGGAGATATTCCCAAGGGGCTTTACTGCTATGATTTACGTGAATCTGAAACAGGCAGGGTTTGCTCAATTGAACCGCATGTAACGGTTAATCATGGCGGAACAGTTATTACAGACTTTCCACTTGATTTTGGCACAGAAGGATATATTGCACTCGATGATGATTCTGCACCCGATTTTCTAGGCGAACACATTACTCTCGAGCAGTATATTCAAGGTGATTATGAAGCAACCGAATCACAAATCGAAGGGCTACAGATGTGAAAGGCATGACGCAATTAAATAAGAAATCTCATTGATCTGATATCAACCGTACTCGAAAACGGGATATCAGATCAATTTTTTTGCCTTCATTCGGGTGCGGTTGATGTCAACCCGAAAGAAGGTGATGACAATCAATTCTCCACAGCCATGCAAAAGTCCAGTGTCTTGGATCGGAAACAAATCCCCGATACTCAGTATCATTTTGGCATTGATGCCGCTTGGCTGTCCGCGTTTCGTGGATGTATTCGGCGGCAGCGGAACTGTAATGCTCGGAAAACAACCCAATAACGACTTTGAAGTATTAAACGATTATGACGGCGACCTTGTGAACCTATTTCGATGCGTGAAAGAACGTCCTCTGGCTTTAATCCGTGAACTCGGATTTCTGACATTGAATTCCCGCGATGATTTCAATGTGCTGCGTAAATTTATTGCACAGGAAGAATTCGACGATGCGTATTTGCAGGAGGAAATGGAGCTCACGCAGATTATGCTGCAGCCGGTTCAAGCAGACGAGATCTGCCAAATGATGCTGGCAAAAGCAAACGCGTATGATATCCGCCGAGCCTCTAACTTTTTAAAACTCATCCGTTATAGCTATGCAAGCGGGCGTAAAAGCTTTGCCGCACAACCCTTTGACATTCGTAAGCTGTTCACGCATGTTTGGGATTCGTACAATCGCCTTGCGAATGTCGTTATTGAAAGCAAGGATTTTGGGGATCTAATCAAGCATTATGACCGGGTAAACACCGTTTTCTACTGTGACCCGCCCTATTACAAGAGTGAAGGTGTATACGCAAAAATATTCACGTTGGATGATCATTTACGCCTATACCATACGCTTAGTCATATGAAGGGTAAGTTTCTGCTTTCCTACAACGACTGTGCTTTTATACGAGCGATGTATAAAGATTATTATATCTTTGACTTTTCACGGATTCATAGTATGGTACAGCGGTATGAGGCAGGCAGGCAGTATCCAGAACTGCTGATCAGCAATTACGATATGTATGAACGGCAGCGAAGCAAACCACTCCAATTAACCTTTCCAAACGGGGATGAAGAATTCGACTACGATAAAATATTGAAGGAGTGCATTATTTCATGCAAGATAAGTCATTAAATATGGCTCTGATCTCTGTTCCCCTCGAATTGCTTGAGGAAATCGATTTATGCCCGATGGACGTCATTCAAATGAGTGTCTCCGATGGCAAACTTATCGTCGAAAAGGCGACAGACACAGACTTTGAATGTGACGGGGACTGCGAAAACTGCCCGTTTATTGCTGACGACTGTATTGGTGACTGCGTGTTGTGCCCTTGCGGGGGAAACTGTCTGGAAAGCGAGGAGTTTTAGATGTCGAATCAGATTTATAAAGTACTTGGAAAGCATGGGAGGATTACCATCCCATTCGAAATCCGCAAGCGTATGGACTTTGCTTATAATGATATCCTGAGTTTTTCCCAAGCAGATGATGAAACGGTAATCGTCAAGCGTGTAATGGTTTGTGATGATTGTAGCCGCAGGATTGATAGCGAACCAAATAACAAGTCTAACGAGGAAGTGACCCTTCTTGATTTTCTGGACGGTTTGCCGGATGAAGAACAACGTGCTGCATTGATCCATCTGTCGGTTATATGGGCGCAAAAGGAAAGCGAAAGCGAATGTAACAGGTAACTATACATCGCTATACCATGAATAACTGACCTCCCAATGTGAACTTTACGGCGTTTATACTTTGGAGAAAAGGACTGAGAATGATGCGTATAAGAATTTATCAGATTGATCATGAACGAGATAAAAACCATGTCAAGTTTAAAAGCTATGAGAATACTCTGCATTACGCCGGTTCTGTAAGTCCCGCTATATACGATGAGGTATATACCGGAGAGGTTGACTGCAATAATTTGGAGGATTTATTTGATCTGTTCAATCATAAACAGCCGCTGACATATCGAGGTCACAGCCTATCGGTGAGTGATATTTGTGAAGTTGCTGATTCCGGTTCGGTAGAAGACGGCTGCTATTTCTGCGATTCAATCGGATATATTAAAATTGATTTTGACATCTCAAAAACCCATAAGCCGGATGATCTTTTGCGGGTGGTAATGGTTGAGCCGAACAAAATGCCGTATATTGCAGAAATAGAAAACAAGCTAGAAGCATTACAGTAGGCTGTCGGTGGTGGGCTGATTGAAATAACGTACCCGTTTTTTGATGAGGATGGAACAATGATCGTTTCCAATGAGGAATCCAAACTCATTGGTATGGAAGGAAACCGTAAAATTTACGGTGAATTATACGCCGGACCGTTCTTTATCGTTCTTGATGATGGAAAAGGCGAGATGGTTTCTCTAAATGAAGGGTTGATTACAAAATATACCGATCGGTTCAAAACGCCCGAACATTACACAGAAGAAGATGTTGAGGAAAGCATCCATTTTGAGATGCAATTCTATTAATCCGTTTGGCTCGCAAATACGCGGGTCTTTTTTATTGGTTCATACGGATTTGGCACCGTTTGAATAATCTGATGTCGAAAAATATGGAGGTAATGACTTGTGAAATTGCTCAAGAAAATGCGTGACAGAATCAGAAACAGATTGGCATCTTTCCTTATTCGTACAAGGCTTGCTGTGTGCAATAACCGTGGTGACGGATTCGTCGGGGAGGGCCTAAAAATTTTGATATCTGTGGTAATCGGAGCCCTCCTGCTTGCCGGGCTGTATGCGCTTTTCAATGGAAAAATTCTGCCGGCACTTTCAACCAAGATTGATGGACTTTTTAACTACTCCGGATCTTAAGGTTATTGGCGGGATGGGTTGAAAAAACACCCCGCCATAATCCTATTTATTGCTGATTGGAAAGGAAGGGATAGAACGATGTTATTGCAAACAGGTTCGATATTTCCGTCTCACGTTTATTTTCCTACACAACCATATATGAGCCAGAGTATGATTCTTGCATTCCTGCCGTATGTCCTTGTGTCAATTGCGGCTGCATTTTCTGGCTGGATGCTTACAGCTTTCATAAAAAGTAAATATGGGAAAAAGGAAAACCCACTCAATATTATACTGCCAGTGCTTGTATCACTCTTTCTTTTGCTTCGTTTCGGATTTGAAATGAAGATGATACAGGGTTTTATTTTTTGCCTTCTTCTGCTGGTTGCCTCAAATTCGGATATCCGTACCCGTATGGTAGATGACTATATACCGATAATGGTTGTTATTACAGCGTTAATTGGCACAACCATATCGGACTTACCAATGATGCTCCTTTCAACAGTTTTGATCACAATTCCGCAGCATGCGATTGCTGTCCTGAAACCGAATACCTATGGAGGAGCAGATATCAAATTGATGGCGGCATCTGCATTTTTACTTGAATTACACAAGGGGCTTGCAGCGATTGTGATTGGTTTATCGCTTGCTGTTATCTGCACAGTAACAATTAGAAAAATGCAAAAAAAGAGTATTCAGGAATCCTTTGCGCTGATTCCGTATCTTGCGATTGGTTGTATGACATCATTCTTTTTATGATAGAAATCCGTTTAGTTATTTGATAGAATATAGCAGTAGGAGTGATGACAATGAATGATGGCGAATTAAAAAGCAAAGTGCATTCAGCAATATACCATCAGCTAAAGGAACGCGGTTTTGCGGCTCCTGTGGATGTACTTGTTGATATTGGCGTACTCACCAAAGAAAATTTAGATAATTGGCGTTTCGGTAGAGTTCCATATCTCGAAAAAGTATGTACAGCCAATCTGAAAAAGCTGTCAGCCATCATGCACGAAGTGCGCTCCTATGCTGTAAAAAATGATCTGAAAGCTTCTTGGACGTACTACGGTCAATGGGGAATAAAAAACGGTAAGCGGCCCAAGCTCCGGTTTTCTAAGTCCGGTGATGAAAAAAATGAGGAAAGCTACGCTACCCATTATCTTAGAAAAGTTTAATATACATGATGCAAATCGAAGTTCTCTGTTATTAACAGGGAGCTTTTTTATTATGACTGGAGGTTTTGCAATGAAAAATAGAACGATACTAGGAATTATCTGCATCGTCCTTGCGGTGGCGGTTACGTTTGTCGTTGCTCCGCTTGTAAATAAGGCGGCAGCAGGTACAACCAATATCATACGAATGAATAAGGATATTTCACAGGGTAAGAAGATTACAGCAGATGACATCATGGTGGTCAAGGTTGGCTCTACCGGACTGCAAGATATTGTCATCAAGGACAAAATTGCTGTAATCGGCAAATATGCCACCTGCGATATCAAGGCGAACACCAATATCCTGTCAACCTATTTGACTGATACCGCTGACAACGCGGACGATGTATTCCGTACACTTGATGGGACAAAGCAGGCGATCAGCATAACCATTAACAGTTTTGCAGGAGGTGTATCAGGTAAGCTGAAAAACGGCGATATTATCAGTGTCATTGTTACCACAGATAAAGGTACAACCATTCCTGTAGAACTGTCGTATGTTAAGGTTATTACCACAACCACTCAAAAAGGTACCGATAAGGATGAGCTCGCACAAAATGAAGACGGAACATATGATTTGCCTTCAACTGTAACGCTTCTTGTAAACAAGGTGCAATCTACTCTTCTTGCCCAATATGAAAAGGACGGCAAAATTCACTTATCCCTCGTTTATCGAGGAAATCAAGCTACTGCTGATAATTTCCTGAAAGCACAGGATAAAGTGTTCACGCAAAGCGCCGATAGTGGGGTGAATAAAAATGAGTAAGATAATTGCAGTATGGGGATGTCCGAATTCAGGTAAAACCACCTTCGCAGTAAAGCTCGCATTAGCAATCTATGAGAGGTATAAAGCAACCGTGCTTATGCTTTCCTGTGACAATTTCACGCCTACCTTGCCGTTCCTTTTCCCAAATTCAAAATCAGAGGAATTATTCTCGGTGGGGGTACCGTTATCAAAGGCCGAAATTACACAGCAGGAGGTTATAAAAAGCATTGTCACATTAAAAGGTAAACCAAATCTCGGCTTCCTCGGTTACATGGACGGTGAAAACAAATATACTTATCCTGATTATGATGAAACTAAGGCGTTAGCATTGCTTTCGGTGCTAAAGTCTCTGGCCGATTATGTAATTGTAGATTGCACCGCGAGTCTCGATAATATCCTTTCTGCTACAGCCATACTCGAATCAAACGCGATTATTCGTCTTGCGGCTCCCACATTAAAAAGTATCAGCTTTTTCTCGTCGCAGATCCCGTTGTATGCTGACCCGAAGTACCGTCGCAACGATCATATCGTAGGTTTGAATGTTACAGAAGCTGACTGTTATATGCCTATTGATGAAATTAAAACACATCTCAAAGAGGTGTCGTTTACTCTGCCGTATTGCCGTGAAATCCGGCAGCAGAGTATTGACGGTATGCTTACTAAGGCGGTTTCTGATAAGAAATATTCCGCGAAACTTAAAGCAATTGCGGATAGAGTAGTATGAGGAAAGGAGGCCGCATATGAGCCAAGTAATAGACTTTTGGACGCTTTTGCGGTTAACGCAGGAGTATGTTTCTCAAAATTATGCGGCCGCATTAACAGACAATAACAAGCTGCCGCAGTTAAAGTCATATATTGAAAAATATATTCGTGACGGGGACTACAGTGTAGACGGCTATACCCCGAATCAAATCACCGACCGTATATTCAGTGAAATGGCTGAATACTCAATTTTAACACAGTATCTTAGCTCCCCGGAACTTGAGGAGATTGATGTAAATTCGTGGGATGATATCGCACTGACTTATCTTGATGGTTCAATTGTGAAGACAAAAGAGCATTTCTATTCACCGCAACACGCAGTTGATATTATCAAACGTCTGCTTCATCATAGCGGTATGATTATCGACAGTGCTGCTCCAATGGCGCAAGGACACCTGCCGAATCATACTCGAATTACGGCATTAAAAGAACCAATCATTGATGCAGAAAAAGGGATATCTGTATCCATTCGTTTATTGCATCCACAGCAGATAAATGATAGTGAACTAATCAGAATCGAATTTGCTACAGAGGAAATGTTGAATTTTCTTTGCATGTGCATCCGGTACGGCGTTTCACTTGTTGTGGCTGGGGCAACCAGTTCCGGGAAAACAACATTAATAAATGCTTTACTTGGAACCATTCCCGACAATAAACGCATATTTACAATTGAATCAGGAGCAAGAGAATTATCTCTTGTCAAAACAAAGGATGGCAGAATTGTAAATAACGTGGTAAATACGCTTTCACGTTCATCGGAAAATCCAGCTTACGATATTTCACAAGAGGATTTGGTGGTTGCATCACTACGATTTAATCCCGATATCGTTTGTATTGGCGAAATGCGCGATGTTGAGGCTTATTCCGCTGTGGAAGCGTCGCTCACAGGACACACAGTTGTTTCGACTGTTCACTCCGGTGCTGGAGATGCTGCTCATATGAGAATTGCTCTACTTTGTCAGAAGCGTTTTCCAATTGATTTCAATACTTCACTGATTCAGGCGGGACAGGCGTTTCCTCTTGTTGTATATACGCACAAGCTCGAAAGCAACGCAAGGAAAATAATGAATATAGCGGAATGTGAAATCTTACCGTCGGGAGAGCGCAAATATCATACTCTATATCGCTTTAATATTACCAAGAACACGGTTGAAAATAGCAAAACAAAAACTGAAGGTTATTATGAAAAACCAAATATTCTATCTGAAAGTTTGAAAAGCAAGCTCATACAGTATGGAGTTCCGCAAAATGAGCTGCAGCAGTTTTTATGAAGGGATGGTTAAAAAGGTGGTTGTTTTTCAGCTTATCGCGTCATTATTGTTTGTCATAGGGATTGTGCTTCTGCTTAAATTAACACCTGAAAGGGTTACTGATGATATTCTGAAATGTGTATCTCCAAAGCAATCTCTTCGGGATAAGGTTAAAATTGCCCAGGGTAAGAAGAAATGCCGCATGATCTCTATTGAATTAAAGTATATCAGCGAGGCACTGACAGTAACAGGGAAGGGAGGACAGTTTGCAATGATTTGTACTGTATCACTTATTCTGCTATTCTGCGGCGGAGTGTTTGCTGTGTTGATCGATAATATTTTTCTTGTCCCGGTTATGGCAACGGCACTTGCATTAATTCCGTTTGTATACGCCAAAAGTACGATTACTCATTATAATAAGTATACCAAGATGGAAATGGAAACAGCTCTCTCTGGTGTTACCACCGCATATATCCGTACAGACGATATTGTGAGAGCTGTCAATGAGAATATAAGCTATATCAAACCTCCGATCAGGGATATATTCAGGTGCTTTCTTGGTGAAACAACCGCTATTAGCTCCGACATCAAATCAGCTCTAGTTAATCTAAAGGATAAAATCAATGATGCCATTTTTAAAGAATGGTGCGACACCTTAATTGCCTGTCAGGATGACAGAACCCTGAAAATGACGTTACTGCCTATAATAAGTAAGTTGACCGATGTAAGAATCGTAAATAATGAACTAAAAACCATAATATACGAGCCCCAAAAAGAATACTGGACGATGGTGGCTCTTGTCGTGGGAAATATCCCCCTGTTATATATGTTAAACCATCATTGGTTTTATACGCTGATGAGCACGATTCCCGGTAAAATTGTAATTTCCATTACGGGCGCAATAATATTCATCACAGCTTATTTTATGAGACAGTATACTCGTCCCATAGAATACAAACGTTAGGAGGTGCTATATGCTGCAAGCATTTACCGGGGCTTTTGTTGGTATTGGGCTTTACCTTATAGCCGCTGATTTGTTCAGAGTTCCTTTTATTCAGTCATCCAAATCTGTGGTAAATCTCTCAAAACGGCAGAAAGAGAAAATATTCAGTCTTGAAATGTGGCTGAGGGGTTTATCGGAATGGATTTCAAAAAAAATACACATGAATGAATACAAACGGATGCAATTACAAAGTGATTTGCAAACAGCAGGAATCAATCTCTCACCCGAACAGCATATTGCGAATGCAATTGTAAAGGCAGGAATTTGCGGTGTTTTCGCTATTCCTGCCTTTGTTATATTCCCGCTGCTCTCGCCAGTATTTCTTCTGATCTCCATTGGGATGTATTTTAAAGAAACTAACAGAATTCAAGACAGTATCAAAAAGAAACGAACTGCCATTGAATATGAGCTGCTCCGTTTGGTTTCCACTATAGAAAAGACGCTCACCCATAATAGAGACATTCTTACCATCCTTGACAACTATCGCGGGAACGCCGGGCCGGAACTGAAACATGAATTATCTATCACGGTTGCGGATATGCGGTCGGGCAACTATGAATCGGCACTGACAAGACTTGAATTCCGTGTTGGCAGTGCCATGTTGTCCGATGTGGTGAGAGGGTTAATCTCGGTGTTGCGCGGTGATGATACAGCCATGTATTGGTCGAGTTTGTCGATTAAGTTCTCGGATATTCAACGGCAGTTATTGAAACAGCAAGCGGTCAAAGTCCCGTCGAAGGTACGGAGGCTTTCCATGTTTCTTCTGTTTTGTTTCATGCTCACATATATCGTAGTTTTAATTACAGAAATCATGTCATCGCTCGGCGCGATGCTCGGTTGACGGAGGCATCCATATGAAAAGAATTTTATGCAGCAGGCGCGGTGAAGGGTATGTCGATATCGCCGTATCTGTGCTGGCGACCATGATGCTGATTGTACTCGCCATCAATGTGTTCAGCTTTTTTGTGATCAAGCAGGACATGGATTACTTTGCGAAAGAAATGATAGACGCTGCTACTGTCAGCGGACGAACAACCGGCGAAACCGATATACGATATTCAGAGCTTTCGGAGGAAACCGGATTGCACCCCAGCTATAACTGGATTGCTGATTATTACAACGCAACTGACCAAACTGTGCAGCTCAGCGATCAAATCAAAATTACGCTATCATACAGAACATATATAAAAGGATTCGGTGTTTTGAAGATTCCCGTTACCTTAAAGGCTTCCTATTCCGGCTTATCCCAGAAGTATTGGAAATAGGCGGTGAGTAAATGATAAATAAAAAAGGTATGTCGTATGTACAAACCGCCATTATCATCCTTGTTGTTTCAATGATTCTGTCAGTAATACTGACTTATGCAAGCATAATAACCATTCTCAGCACGGTGCGTGATAAGACCAAGCTTGCGCTTGACAGCTATGTAACTATAAACTCTACGGAAATATACAATTCTCTTAAAAACGGCAGTGACTTCACAGACGAACTTGAAAAAAAATTATGGGAAAATCAAATTTATTCTCTATTCTCTCTGGACATTTCTGGTAACATGCTATACTCTACAAGTGAGCAGGGAGAAATTACCTATTATATGACAATTCCCGACGTTGATTTCGAATATCAGAACACTCTGAAACTCAAAGCAACCTATGTTGTAACAATCCCAATGACCTTTGCAGGAAACCACCTTTTCGATCTGCAGATTCCGCAAATGGTTACTTCATATTACAGTCTGAAGAATGAAAGGACGGATAGCAATGAAAACAAGGTTCGATCTCAGTAAGCTCCTTAGAGACAGGCTGCTTATAAGCTGTTCGGTACTTCTGCTTATTGCAGCAATTGTGATAACGTCGGTATTCCTTATTCCTGGGAATCAACTTCCCGTTTCTGAAAACACGCCAGAAAGTATGCATAGCTCAACTGGCGTGAGTGTTAATGTACCGACATCAGGGAGCGATGATAACTCAGGAAGCTCCACTGAGCAAACTACCACCCCATCTGATATCGTTATTGATGTAGGCGGAAATACAACCACCGGCAAGGGCAGTAGCACCAAAACACCCGCGAAAGCTGGAGAAAAGCCTGTAACCCAAAGTACTACATCTAAGCCAAAACCGGGTGGCATTGTAATCGGCGGTGGCGGAACGACATCAAGCAAATACGATTGCCATACGGCAAATCATCACTGTGATAGCCCTGAAACACATGCCTTCATATTAAATCTCGAGTTGGAAGGTTGTCCGTACTGTGGATCACATTCCTGCCCAAGCTTCTATGGAACGGATGAATGGGGAAATGCCGGATATTTTCCAAATCTCTGCCCAAAGTATGATATAAAGAAAGACCCGGTTTACTACTGTCAGGTATGTGGCAGGAAAAATGGAAACGGTGATAATAATACCTGCCAAAAGTATATTGTAGACACTATATGCCCTATATGCGGAAAATTGGTCAAAGCAAATGAATGTCATACGCACTAAACAATATGTTTCAATAAAGGCTTGGAATTTACCAAGTCTTTTTATTTTGCCCAAAGGAAAGGTGATGAATGTGAAGAACGGTGTAAATAAATTCTTACCTTGCGTTCTATTTCTTCTTATAATGCTGTTTGCCGCTTCTATTAACGCTTCGGCTCTTTCTTGGGATGGAAGCTCCACCGGTGGAG
>DHNF01000080.1:1593-2205 GCA_002409375.1 Ruminococcaceae bacterium UBA5423 | reverse complement strand
GGATGGAAGCTCCACCGGTGGAGGTGGAGGCGGCTCTCCCGCAAATGCAAATGGGTATGCTGTAAGGATGACAGGTGATAACTGTATCGGTTACCGTTTTAGTGTTGTTGACAAAGCCGGAAACAACAAAGTAGCAAAGGTCATTGATGTATTCCGCAATACAACCTATGGCAATCAGGAATACAGTTCGGGATATAAGTTTACAGTAAAATACAATAAAAAGCAGATCATAAATAATCAAAATAATAGTTTTAGTACAAGTTCCAATACGGCTAACTGTTACAGAGAATCCGCCATGGGATTCGCATCCACTTTGCCTTCACCGGGTGGGATGAATGCTTGGCAGTCCGATTATAATAACTTAAATCGTATATTGTCATCTCTCAGCGCTGGTAGTATCAGTAGCCTAAAAAGTGGCGATAAAGTTATTGTTGAACCGCTATACGACGTCCGACTGCAGGGCTTTTACCACAGCGTAACGACCACAGAACTTGCGATATACGGAAAATGGTTATTAGGCGCCAGCAGTAACGGCGGCTCCAGCGGTAACGCAAACAGCTGGGGTTTTATATCCGATTATACAAATAAGCATTACCCAAATTCCCTTTATAC
>DHNF01000080.1:971-1462 GCA_002409375.1 Ruminococcaceae bacterium UBA5423 | reverse complement strand
CATTACCCAAATTCCCTTTATACACCCGACGGGCAGGGATTGTGGTCTTCAGCAAGCTCGCTCTCATCCCGTGCGACCTTTTATAATATTATCAACAAAGGCTATGGAATAGGTATCGCCTACACCGAGACAAAACCGGATTTTACACCCAATCTCAGCGTAAAAGTATGTGAAGTATGGAAAGGTTCAAAATCCAACAGGAGTTTTCACTATGGCAGCTCCAACGGCTCCTCTTTTGGAAATTACAGCTACGCAAATGGATATCCCGTGAAAGGCGACACGGTTTGGTTTGCAGTAAACTTCCCGGCTGAGAGTCAAAACGTTTATGTACACCAGTCTGTCAGATTATCAGGAGGGAGCTGGACAACACGTAATATATATTCAAGCAGCGGCACTTGGTTTGATGTTGCGCTGTCACCAACAACCGTGGACGCGTCCAGAACCAGCTATGTAGTAGAAGCAAAGACTGACTGGATTGACAGCAGCGGCAA
>DHNF01000080.1:0-807 GCA_002409375.1 Ruminococcaceae bacterium UBA5423 | reverse complement strand
GACTGGATTGACAGCAGCGGCAACGTACTGAAATACGGGGCAGTGAAAACCTTTTATATCCCCATCCGCCCCAAAATCAACCGCTATCAAGTAACCATGTATGACATCACTGGTACACAGGTTGCAAGAAACGGTTCTGCCGGATTCAGCGGATCTGTTTATGCTGGCCAGCGGGTATATCCAAAATACACATATACTTCTGAAAACAGTTGGACATCAAACAATAATTTCAGGGCTTATTTATATGCGTGGAAAAACGAAGCCTGGAATAAATCATATTCCGCCAACAGCGGTGCGGATTTATATATCAATAAACAAGGTATCAACCAAAGTACTTCCTTTAGCCGATACAGCGATATTGGGCTTTATACTGTCCCCGATAACAGTGCAAATACAAACGGCAGCAATCGAATCCCGTTTCTTTTAGAATCCCAATGGGCAGCAGATGCATCTCATACAACGGAATCCACATGGTTAGACATCCCAATCATTAAAGCTGATGTCGAGCTAAAGGAAATACGACTGATCGATGAAAATGGCTATTATATTTCAAGCAGCCAGTTATATACACATCAGAAAATCACTCCGCAATACATTTACAAAAACAACACCGGGTGTACGGTTTACGTCGAAGGCTATAATTCTGATAGCACACGGATAAGTGGTATATACGCGATCCCCGCATATGGCGAAATCTATGTTAACGGGAAGGAACTCACTGTACCCAGCCAAAGCTCCTTAACCATATGGGGCGGTGTATATCTGGATGGTGCCGGAGTCTATAACACACAATACGAATCCAACCAG